>CAJPST010000020.1 GCA_905373425.1 uncultured Mesocricetibacter sp. | reverse complement strand
GCGTGCGATTGCGCGGTAGAAAACGGCTAAGTGAGTTAATTAATTCTTTTTTATCTTTAATCATAAAAAAGACCATTAACGGCACTAAAAAGGCATAGATCCCGAGAGTAACCATATTAATTAAGGAGGAAATCGATAGTTTAACGGCGGACTCACCAAAGGTAAGAATTTTTTCCCGCACGGTAGTAAAAAGCGAGCCTACCATTTGATAATCAATCAATTCAGGGTAAGATTCCGGTAGTGTAAAGACCCAGTCGTGTAACCGATTAAACATTCGAGGTAAATCGCCCAATAGATTTACGGTTTGGGTTAGTAAGTGCGGTAATAGTACAAAGAAAATTAATAGTGCCAGACTAATGAATCCACCAAAAATTAATATGATTGCCAAAATCCGTGGAAACTTTAATTTTTCCGTTAATATACGAATAGGCCACTCTAACAAATAGGCAAGTACAATTGCAATGAGCAGTGGCGCAATTAAGTCGCTGAAAAAATAAATTGCAATAAAACCAAATAATAAAATGGCAAACAATCCCATTGCCTGCGGATCGCTAAAACGACGATTGTACCAAGTTTTCAACATTTCAAGCATAAATTTGCCTCATAAAACTTTTTTGTTGATTATAATAGCCTTTTTACTCAAAGGGAAAAGAAAACTATGTCTGTTATTATTTTTCATAATCCGCGTTGTTCAAAAAGCCGTGAGACCTTAAAATTACTGGAAGAACAGCAAATTCACCCACAGGTGGAGCTTTATTTGGAAAAGCGTTATTCCGTTGCACAATTGCAAGAGATTGCGCAAAAATTAGGCATTAATCATGTGCGTGAAATGATGCGCACCAAGGACGAGTTATATCGTGAATTAGATTTAGATAACCCTAAATTAAGCGAATTACAATTATTGGAAGCGATAGCACAACATTCGGCATTATTGGAGCGCCCGATAGTTATTAATGGTGATAAAGCAAAAATTGGTCGGCCACCTGAAAGTGTATTGGCTATTTTATAAACGCAACGGATTGTAATTTTCAGCATAAACCGTATAATAACGCCGTTCCACTAAGGAACGGCATATTTTAAGAGGAAATATTATGGCAAAGAAAAAAGCGACCGTTGCATGCGTGCAAGTCGCAGAACAAACCGATATTGTTTATCGGCATAATCGTGGCGTTATTAAAGATAATGCGTTGCAGGCGTTATTACACGATCGGCTGTTTTATCAGCGAATTGAAAGAAAACGCAAAGGTAAAGGTAGTTACCAACGTAAAGCGAAATACGCAGGGAAATATTTTGAAAAGCCCGATTATCAAGTTTCTGAATGTAGAAATTTTATAATCGGGTTTTTCTTAAATAGTAAATTGTACGCATAAGGAGTGGATATGTCAGTCAAAACGGAACTTTTATATAGCAATAACTGGAATGTGCGCATCAGCGATCCTGGCGAAGAGGGCGCAAGTAGCCACTTCTTTGAAACTATTTACATTACTTTGCAGGCACATATTGACGGTAGCAAGGTAACTTATGAGTTCACCCGAAAAGTAGAAAACGAGATAAAAATTAACCGCACTTTTACCGATCTGAATAACTTATTTAAGTTTTTGGGGGATTATTTGGATCCTGTTGCTGTCGGGCAATTAGGAGTGAAAATCGGCCGGTTGGGATTGGCTTAAGTTACATTAAAGGGAAAATAAATGAGGACTTACCTTAATATTCAGCTTGCTGATTTCAGGCTGCATTTCTTGAATTAATGCCAATAATTCCGCTTGCTGGAATAGCAGTGCTTGTCTTATGGTTGCGTTTGCCGTTTCGATGATTAGCTTGTCTTGGGTGAAATTGGCTACACGGAACAATCCCTTGAATTGTTTGGGAATGCGAGTTTGCAATTGTTGGTTTAGTTCATTTAAGGCGAGACCTTTGCGCATAACTTGTGCAAGATCGGAAGTTTCCAGCAAAGTTTTAATGTTTAGAGCTTTTTGATGGCGCATGGACTTGAATTTCCGAATTTTATCCCAATAAAGAATTTGTCATAATAAATTAACGACATTGTAACGTATTTCCGCTACAATACGACAAATTTTCACAAAAAGAATATACTCACGATGATTTCAGCCAAAGGAAAGCATAATTTCTGGTCGCACTTACTGTTAAGTATGATTGCGATTTTTGCTTTACCCTCAACTCAAGGGGCTGAACATCAACATAATAACGGTGAAAATTATCAAAGCCAACAAGTTCAACAGCAAATCCTAAGAGCTGTTTCATTAAAACGGCAGACTCAAATTCAACCGAATTTACAGGGAAAAAGTGCGGTCAGTTTTACAAAGATTTTCAAAATTGAACCACACTTTGTGGCGTCCTCTTTCTCTTCTCATGCGCCAATTCGTGGCAGTCCAAAAGGCTTTCTTTTATAGAATCAATGCGTTACTGTCAAGCGTGGAAGAATAATTTCTATTAAGTTTATTCGCTTCTGCGTTTTGTGACTGTTTTAGAGATGCGACAAGTTGTCGTTATAGATTTACAAAGAGAAAAAATAATTATGTTAAGAACTATTGCAACGAAAATTTTCGGTAGCCGTAATGATCGTATTTTGCGCCGTTTAAATAAACAAGTATTAAAAATCAATAAATTAGAACCTGAGTTTGAAGCCTTAAGCGATGAGGAACTAAAAGCTAAAACAGCTGAATTTCGTGAACGCCTGAAAAACGGTGAGACGTTGGAAAGTTTGATTCCCGAAGCTTTTGCTACTGTACGTGAGGCAAGTAAACGTACGCTAGGTATGCGTCATTTTGACGTACAACTTATCGGTGGTATGGTACTGAATAACCGTTGTATTGCGGAAATGCGTACAGGGGAAGGGAAAACGTTAACTGCCACTTTGCCTTGTTATCTAAATGCACTAACGGGTAAAGGCGTGCATGTTGTGACGGTGAACGATTATTTGGCGCGTCGTGATGCGGAAACTAATCGTCCATTATTTGAGTTTTTAGGTATGACAGTGGCAGTGAATGTGCCGGGGTTGCCGTTTGAGGAAAAACGTGCAGCTTATACGGCGGATATCACTTATGCTACAAACAGCGAATTAGGTTTTGATTATTTGCGTGATAATCTGGCGCATTCGGCGGAAGAGCGTTTCCAGCGGGATTTATATTATGCGTTAGTGGATGAAGTGGATTCCATTTTAATC
This sequence comes from uncultured Mesocricetibacter sp., assembly GCA_905373425.1. Lineage (GTDB taxonomy): Bacteria > Pseudomonadota > Gammaproteobacteria > Enterobacterales > Pasteurellaceae > CAJPST01. The sequence goes on along the minus strand of CAJPST010000020.1, from coordinate 14,014 downwards.
GACGAAGCGCGTACGCCACTCATTATTTCAGGGCAAGCTGAGGATAGTTCGGATTTATATATCGCGATAGATAAATTAATTCCGATCTTAATTCAACAGGAGAAAGAAGACTCTGAGGAATATCAGGGCGACGGCGATTATACGCTTGATTTGAAGAATAAACAGGCGCATCTAACTGAGCGTGGTCAGGAAAAAGTCGAAAACTGGTTGATTGAGAAAGGCTTAATGAATGAGGATGAATCCTTATATTCTCCGTCTAAAATTACACTTTTGCACCATGTTAATGCGGCATTACGTGCTCATACGCTATTTGAACGTAATGTGGACTATATTGTAAAAGACGGTGAGATTGTTATCGTAGATGAACATACCGGACGTACAATGGCGGGGCGTCGTTGGTCTGACGGTTTGCATCAGGCTATTGAAGCCAAGGAAAACGTACAGATCCAAAATGAGAATCAAACGGTCGCATCCATCACTTACCAAAATTATTTCCGTCTATATGAAAAACTTGCCGGTATGACGGGAACTGCGGATACCGAAGCCTTTGAGTTTCAACAAATTTACGGTTTGGAAACAGTGGTTATTCCAACGAATAAACCGATGATTCGTGATGACCGAACTGATGTAATGTTTGAAAATGAAGAATACAAATTTAACGCAATTATTGAGGATATCAAAGACTGTGTAGCGCGTAATCAACCGGTGTTAGTGGGAACTATCTCAATTGAAAAATCCGAGTTATTATCTAATGCCTTGAAAAAAGCAGGAATTAAGCACAACGTATTAAATGCGAAATTCCATGCACAGGAAGCGGAAATTGTTGCTAACGCGGGTTATCCCGGCGCAGTGACGATTGCAACCAATATGGCGGGGCGTGGTACGGATATTGTACTTGGCGGTAACTGGAAAGCGGAAGTTGATAAGCTGGAGAATCCAAGCCCAGAACAAATTGAAGCGATTAAAACTGCTTGGCAGGAGCGCCATGACACCGTGGTAAAAGCAGGTGGCTTGCATATTATCGGCACTGAGCGTCATGAATCTCGTCGTATCGACAATCAGTTGCGCGGGCGTTCCGGCCGTCAAGGGGATCCCGGTTCATCTCGTTTTTACCTGTCTTTAGACGATGCGTTAATGCGCATTTACTTAAATGAAGGCAAGTTGAATATGATGCGGAAGGCTTTTGCCGAGCCTGGTGAAGCCATGGAATCCAAATTACTTGCCAAGGTGATTGCACAGGCTCAGGCAAAAGTGGAAGCGCACAACTTTGACGGACGTAAAAACTTGTTGCAATTTGATGATGTAGCAAATGATCAACGTCATGCTATTTATAGCCAACGCAATGAGTTATTAGATAACGACGATATTTCCGAAACGATTAAAGTTATTCGTAGTGATGTGTTTAACCAAGTTATCGATCAATATATTCCGCCACAATCTCTTGAAGAACAATGGAATATTCCTGATTTAGAAACCCGTTTAAGACAAGACTTTGCGTTGGATTTGCCGATTCGTCATTGGCTGGAAGAAGACAATCAGCTACATGAAGATAATCTGCGCGAGCGTATTATTGAGGCAGCAGCAGAGGAATATCAACGTAAAGAGGAGATGGTCGGAGCTGAAACCATGCGTAACTTTGAAAAAGGCGTCATGTTACAAACCCTCGATGAGCTTTGGAAAGAACATCTATCCGCCATGGATCATTTACGACGTGGTATTCACTTACGCGGTTATGCACAAAAGGATCCGAAACAGGAATATAAAAAAGAATCGTTCCAAATGTTTACCGAGATGCTGGATACGCTCAAGTTAAGTGTGATTATGACGCTTAGCCGAGTGCAAGTTCGCTTGCCGGAAGAAATTGAAGCCGCACAACGCGCTCAGCAGGAAGCGGCTGCCCGTGAAATGGCTCGCCACCAATATAGTACTAATGGAGAAGTTGGCGAGCAAACAGCAGAACCTAGTCATAAAATAGGTCGTAATGAGCCTTGCCCATGTGGTTCCGGCAAAAAATATAAGCATTGTCACGGTAGCCGTGCCAAAGTGTAAAAAGGTTAGTGTGTAGAGAAAAGTGCGGTCGAAAAAGCCAATGTTTTGAAAATAGGCAAAAAAACGACCGCACTTTTTATTACAGCAAATCAGGAGATAATTATGACAAAAAAACGGGTTCAAGTCGCAGCAGGAATTATCCGTAATGAATTTGGGCAAATTTATCTCACTCAGCGTTTAGAGGGACAGGACTTTGCTCAGTCTCTTGAATTTCCCGGAGGTAAAGTAAATAAGGGAGAGACGCCGGAGCTGGCCCTAAAGCGTGAGTTGGAAGAAGAGATCGGTATTCATGTTCTCTCTGCAACAGTTTTTGAGCAGTTTATGTTTGAGTATCCGACAAAGATTATCCATTTCTACTTTTATTTGATTGATGAATGGGTCGGTGAACCTTTCGGGCGTGAGGGACAAGAAGGGTTTTGGATTGCACAAAACGAACTTGACGCAGGGAAATTTCCACCCGCCAATACCAAATTAATTCAACGTTTATTGGCTGAAACCGGAACATAGAAAAAGCGGTGTCTTTGGGTGAATTTTATGAAAAGTTAGGGAATTTTCTAACGAAGCCGTTAGAAATTAATGTAGTCGCTTTATTTTAAATCGTTATTGTAAGACTTAAAAGTGCGGTTAAAAAACAGGGTAAATTATGCTCTCGCCATATTGATTTTGTTTATTATATCAATAACAAACCACACCGTTATTCAGCGTGGTTTATTATTTCCTATCAGTTAGTTACTGTATTGTCGAATAGCACTACTGATTTCCTGATCTGCATAGATGGCTTTTACCACTTCATTAAATGTGGCAGTTAGCACGTTTTGGATTTCATCGTTATTAGCGTTAAATGCACCTTCCGTTGTGCGGGTGGAACCAATATTTTTACTGAAGTTACCTTTTGCTCCCTGAACATTGATTTCGACTTGAATCTTAGCATCAATCTTATAGCGTAAATTGCCTTGATCCACTTTGGCATAGAAATCTTTTACGTTTACAATTACATTTGTATTAGATGCAGAAGGTGCACCGACTCGAAAGCCTTTACTGTTTAAATCCTGTTGTACGATTTGTTGAAATAATGCGGTGACATCAGGAGAGGCTGATAATTTGAATAATTGACCGTCGCGTACATAGCTTGAGATTTCGGATTGGCTACGCGCGTCACGAGTAGTCACATTAACAACTGCGGCTTGATTGGCAGTGTTAAAAATTGCGTTAGATGCGGGAGGGGTGAACGTTAATGTGTGGCTTGGCGTACTTTGACAAGCTGCAATAAATAATGTAGCCACAATAATTGGCAGAGTATTGTTAAAAAATTTCATTAAGTCTCCTTCAGTTAGGCTAAAAAATTGATTATCTTATTCTTGCAAACTTAAACAAGAATGTATAGCCTTTAGCTCCTACTTAGACAGGATTTTTTTAGGAAATATTACTATGACGAAACAAGATGAACTGACGGTAAAAATATCAGCAAAATTTCAACCGCACTTTTTGGCAATTGAGAATGAAAGCCATATGCACAGCTCCGGGCGTGGCGATGCTTCCCATTTTAAAATTGTGCTAGTTAGCGATTTCTTTGAGGGGATGCGCAAAGTGGCTCGACATCAAGCAGTTTATCAATTACTTAATGATGATTTGGAGGGTGGGATTCACGCTTTGGCATTACATCTTTACACGCAGGCGGAATGGCAGCAAGCAGGTGAAAGGTTTCCTCGTTCCCCAACCTGTGCCGGTGTAGGGCAATAAAAAATCATACCCATTTGGAAGTAGTTTTATAGAATAGATCAAAATAATTTAACTTTTTAGTAAAAAAGCCGGCCTTAAAGTGGCGCGATTGTTATTCTTTGGGGTAGAATAAGACGTTTATATTTTAATTTATTTTCTTTGTGGATTTTCAGTGTCTTTAGGTATTAAACACGTAAACCGCAACAGAAAAATGAGACGAATTTGAGTTTTAATTTCATATGGTTGGAGATCTATTATTGTCATTGATTGCATGACTAATCGTTATGTAGCAAATAACTGTAATAGTTCCGAGAATCATTACTCAAGGCGAGGTTATCGCCGTTTTCTGGTTATTGCCAGGAACGATATTCTTGTAAACTAGCCGGATGCAGTGCGATAACTATAACTTTTAATCTAACGAAAAGTAGTGCAAACAATATGATTACGATTAAAAAAGGCTTGGATCTTCCTATTGCCGGGAAGCCGGAGCAGGTAATCCGTGATGGAAACAGCGTCACTGAAGTTGCTTTGCTTGGCGAAGAGTATGTGGGAATGCGTCCTTCAATGAAGGTTCGTGAAGGCGATGTGGTGAAGAAGGGGCAGGTGCTTTTTGAAGACAAGAAGAATCCCGGCGTAATCTTTACCGCTCCTGCAGGCGGTACTGTAACTGCGATTAATCGTGGTGCTAAGCGAGTGTTGCAATCAGTAGTAATTAAAGTGGAGGGTAATGAACAAATTACCTTTACTAAATATACTGCTGACGAATTAAAATCTTTGACATCCGACCAAGTGCGTCAGAATTTACAAACTTCAGGTTTGTGGACTGCATTGCGTACCCGCCCATTTAGCAAAGTTCCTGCTGTGGATGCAGTACCTTCATCTATTTTTGTCAATGCAATGGATACTAATCCGTTAGCCGCTAATCCGGAAGTCGTGTTAAAAGAACATTGGCAGGATTTTATTGATGGTTTGACTGTATTAAGCCGTCTCCATCCGAATGGCAAAGTGCACTTATGTAAAGCCGGCGACAGTAATATTCCAACGGTTGATTTACCTAATCTTTCCGTACATGATTTCGGTGGTCCACACCCAGCCGGTTTGAGCGGCACGCATATTCATTTTATTGACCCTGTCAGTGCGACAAAATCCGTTTGGTATATTAATTACCAAGATGTGATTGCGGTAGCCAAGTTATTTACCTCAGGTGAATTATATACTAACCGCGTGATTTCCCTTGCCGGTCCGCAAGTCAAAAATCCACGTTTAGTACGAACTCAAATGGGCGCTAAACTTTCCCAGTTAACCGCAAACGAATTAAACGAAGGTGAAAATCGCGTTATCTCCGGTTCCGTGTTAAGCGGTCATACCGCAGCCGGTCCGCATGACTACTTAGGCCGTTATGCATTACAGGTTTCCGTGATTGCTGAAGGAAGGGAGAAAGAATTCCTCGGTTGGATGATGCCTGGTTCCGATAAATTCTCTATTACCCGTACCGTATTGGGCCATTTCGGTAATAAGTTATTTAACTTTACTTCTGCGGTAAATGGTGGTGAACGTGCTATGGTTCCGATTGGTAACTATGAACGTGTTATGCCGTTAGATATTATTCCAACATTGTTACTGCGTGATTTAAGTGCAGGCGATACAGACTCAGCTCAGGCATTAGGTTGTTTGGAGTTAGATGAAGAGGATTTGGCGCTTTGTACTTTTGTCTGCCCGGGCAAAAACGAATATGGTCCGATGTTACGTGCTGCCTTAGATAAGATCGAGAAGGAAGGTTAAAAATGGGTTTGAAACATCTTTTAGAGAAAATGGAACCTGCATTTTTACCGGGCGGTAAATATGAGAAATGGTATGCACTGTTTGAAGCAACAGCAACCTTCTTATATACACCGGGTACGGTAACAAGTAAGGCTTCGCACGTTCGTGATGCGTTAGATTCAAAACGTATGATGGTGTTGGTATGGCTTGCGCTGTTTCCTGCAATGTTCTACGGTATGTACAATGTCGGCGCGCAATCTTTCCTTGCCTTGAGTATGGGCGATTTTGCGCAAAATGTAGCGGCTAATATTGAGAAAGACTGGCATTTTGCGTTGGCAAATGTACTCGGTTTATTGTCCGCAGATGCTGGTGTGATCGCTAAAATGATATTCGGCGCGATTTATTTTCTGCCGATTTACTTAACGGTATTTTTAGTAGGTGGTTTCTGGGAAGTCTTGTTTGCTATGATTCGCAAACATGAAATTAACGAAGGCTTTTTTGTTACCTCTATTCTATTGGCTTTGATTGTTCCGCCTACCTTACCGTTATGGCAAGCAGCATTAGCAACCAGCTTTGGTGTAGTTGTAGCGAAAGAAGTTTTTGGCGGCGTCGGTAAAAACTTTATGAACCCGGCTTTGGCGGGTCGTGCTTTCCTATTCTTCGCGTACCCGGCTCAAATTTCAGGTGATATGGTGTGGACGGCAGCAGATGGTTTCTCAGGAGCGACCCCACTTTCACAATGGGCAGTTGGCGGTGAAGCTGGATTGAAACACGTTGCAACCGGTCAGCCAATTCAATGGATGGATGCGTTCTTAGGTAATATTCCTGGTGCTATCGGGGAAGTTTCTACTCTTGCCTTATTAATCGGTGCAGCAGTTATCGTATTTGCGCGCATTGCTTCATGGCGGATTATCGCCGGCGTGATGATCGGTATGATTGCTACTTCTACACTGTTTAATCTTATTGGTTCAACAACTAACCCGTTATTTGCAATGCCTTGGCATTGGCACTTGGTATTAGGTGGTTTTGCATTGGGTATGTTATTTATGGCAACCGACCCGGTATCTGCCGCATTTACTAACAAGGGTAAATGGTGGTACGGAGCATTGATCGGTGCTATGGCAGTGCTTATTCGTGTAGTAAACCCGGCATATCCTGAAGGCATGATGTTGGCAATTTTATTTGCGAACTTATTTGCCCCAATATTTGATTACCTGGTTGTTCAAGCAAATATCAAACGTCGGAGAGCACGCAATGGCTAAGTTTAATAAAGATAGTGTCAGTGGAACAATTTCGGTTATTGTCCTGCTAAGTTTGGCTTGTTCAATTATCGTAGCTGGTTCAGCTGTGTTGCTAAAACCAACTCAAGAAGAACAAAAGCAACTTGATAAACAAAGAAACATTTTAAGTGTTGCCGGTTTATTAAAGGCAGATACTAAATCAAGTCAAATCAAAGAGATTTTTGCAAAAAGTATTGAAGCACGTTGTGTAGAATTAGACTCCGGTAATTATACCGATTGTCCGGCTAACTTTGATGTTAAAACGGCGGTGAAAACTCCGTCTCAAAGCACCGCACTTTTAGCAGAAGATGATAAAGCGGGTATCCGTACTCGAGCCAATCTTGCAGAAGTATATTTGGTGAAAAATGCCGATGGTGAGGTAGGTCAAATCGTATTACCTGTTTACGGTAAGGGTTTGTGGTCAGTTATGTATGGTTTTATCTCAGTAAAACCGGACGGCAATACAGTCAACGGTATCACTTATTACGAGCACGGTGAAACTCCGGGATTGGGTGGTGAGATCGAGAATCCACGCTGGCAGGCACAATTTGTCGGTAAAAAATTGTTGAATGAAGCCGGTCAACCGGCATTACATGTTGGTAAAGGCGCAGCGGCGGCAAGTGCGGAACACGGTATTGATGCCATTTCCGGTTCAACTTTAACCAGTAATGGCGTAGATAATTCTTTTAAATTCTGGTTAGGTCAAAAAGGTTTTGGTCCGTATTTGGCAAAATTAAAAGCGGGGGCTAACTAATGAATGCTAATCTGAAAAAATTGTTGTTATCCCCAATTGTCGATAACAACCCTATTGCACTACAGATTCTGGGTATTTGTTCTGCTTTGGCGGTAACAACTAAATTAGAAACTGCAGTAGTAATGACGATTGCTGTAACATTCGTAACGGCATTCTCAAACTTATTTATTTCGTTAATTCGTAATACTATCCCTAATAGTGTTCGTATTATCGTACAAATGGCTATTATTGCGTCATTAGTTATTTTGGTTGACCAAATTTTACGTGCTTATGCTTATGGTTTGTCCAAACAGCTTTCCGTATTCGTTGGGTTGATCATTACTAACTGTATTGTAATGGGGCGTGCCGAAGCTTTTGCGATGAAATCTCCTCCGGCTGAAAGTTTTGTAGACGGTATTGGAAACGGTTTAGGTTATGGCGCTATTCTGGTTACTGTGGCATTTATTCGCGAGCTAATCGGATCCGGTAAATTATTTGGTATGACCGTGTTCCAAACAATTAATGACGGTGGTTGGTATCAAACAAATGGTTTGTTCTTACTTGCCCCGAGCGCATTCTTTATTATCGGTTTCATTATTTGGGGAATCAGAACCTGGAAACCAGAACAGGTGGAGAAATAGTCCATGGAACATTATATCAGTCTATTTGTAAAGTCGGTATTCATTGAGAATATGGCGCTTTCTTTCTTCCTAGGGATGTGTACCTTCCTTGCGGTATCAAAGAAAGTATCCACCGCTTTTGGTTTAGGAATCGCCGTAATTGTTGTATTAGGCATTGCCGTGCCGGCAAACCAGCTGGTTTATTCATTAATCTTGAAAGATGGTGCACTGGTTGAAGGGGTTGATTTAACCTTCTTAAACTTTATCACTTTCATCGGTGTTATTGCTGCGTTAGTTCAAATTCTTGAAATGGTGTTGGATAAATATTTCCCCGCACTTTATAACGCATTAGGTATTTTCCTGCCATTGATTACTGTAAACTGCGCAATTTTTGGTGGTGTATCGTTCATGGTACAGCGTGACTACAATTTCGCAGAATCTCTTGTTTACGGTGTTGGTGCCGGTACAGGTTGGATGCTTGCAATTGTTGCACTTGCCGGTGTTACCGAAAAAATGAAATATGCCGATGTGCCGGCAGGTTTACGCGGATTAGGTATCACATTCATCACCGTCGGTTTAATGGCACTAGGTTTTATGTCATTTTCAGGCATTCAGTTGTAAGGGGGATACTTAAATGGAAATTACACTAGGTATTGCAATGTTCACCGTAATCGTTTTGGCATTAGCGGCCATTATCTTGTTTGCTAAGTCAAAACTGGTAAATTCCGGTGACATTACCATTGAAATTAATAATGATCCCAACAAAGCAATTAGCTTGCCGGCAGGTGGTAAATTACTCGGTGCACTTGCCAGCCAAGGCATCTTTGTTTCTTCAGCTTGCGGCGGCGGTGGCTCTTGTGGTCAATGTATTGTAAAAGTCACTGAAGGCGGTGGAGATATTCTACCAACCGAGCTTTCTCATATTTCTAAGCGTGAAGCAAAAGAAGGTTATCGTCTGTCTTGTCAAGTTAACGTTAAGAACAGCATGAAAATCGAATTACCTGAAGAAGTGTTCGGTGTGAAAAAATGGGAATGTACAGTTATTTCTAACGATAATAAAGCAACTTTTATCAAAGAGTTAAAACTGGCAATTCCGGAAGGGGAAGAAGTGCCATTCCGTGCGGGTGGGTATATTCAAATCGAAGCGGATCCGCATACGGTTTATTATAAAGATTTTGATGTGCCGAAAGAATATCACGAAGATTGGGATAAATTCGACTTATGGCGCTATGTATCCAAGGTTGACGAACATATTATTCGTGCGTATTCCATGGCGTCTTACCCGGAAGAGAAAGGCATTATCATGCTGAACGTGCGTATTGCAACGCCTCCTCCGCGTATGCCTGATGCTCCTCCGGGACAAATGTCATCTTATATCTGGTCATTAAAACCGGGTGATAAAGTTACTATTTCTGGTCCGTTTGGGGAATTCTTTGCTAAAGAAACTGATGCAGAGATGGTATTTATCGGTGGTGGTGCGGGTATGGCACCAATGCGTTCCCATATCTTTGACCAATTAAAACGCTTACACTCTAAACGTAAAATGACTTTCTGGTATGGTGCGCGTTCCAAACGCGAAATGTTCTATGTAGAAGATTTCGATATGCTACAGGCGGAGAACCCGAACTTCAAATGGTATGTGGCACTTTCCGATCCGCTACCTGATGATAACTGGGATGGTTACACAGGCTTTATTCACAACGTGCTTTATGAAAATTATCTGAAAGATCACGAAGCGCCTGAAGATTGTGAATACTATATGTGTGGACCACCGATTATGAATGCCTCGGTCATCAAGATGTTAAAAGACTTAGGCGTTGAAGACGAAAACATCTTGTTAGATGATTTCGGTGGTTAATCCCTAATTTGCATCAAAAAAGAGCGGTCAGTTTTCTGACCGCTTTAACTATTTATAGAAATATTAAAAAACTCACAAAAAATCGACCGCACTCTTATGAAACAGAAGTATATTAAAACTTGGCTACTGACATTAATAATTAGTTTTTTCCTTACCGCTTGCCAAAAAGATCCTGAAATTATCAGTCTGAGTGGAAAAACTATGGGGACGAGTTATCACATCAAATATATTGATAGCGGTAACTTACAACAAAATGCAGAACAGGCGCACGAGCAAATCGAAGTGATTTTAAAAGACGTGAATGCCAAAATGTCTACTTATGATCCGAATTCGGAATTGAGCCGTTTTAATCAAAGCCGTGAAATTAACAAGCCTGTTGAGATTTCAGCGGATTTAGGCACCGTAATCCAAGAAGCCATTCGTTTGAACCAATTGACGGAAGGTGCACTAGATATCACTGTCGGACCAGTTGTTAACTTATGGGGATTCGGCCCTGAAAAACGTGCCGATAAGCAGCCAACAGCAGAACAAATCGCGGAACGTCAAATGTGGGTGGGAATTAACAAGCTGAAACTGACTCAAAGTGCGGTCGGTTTTCAGCTAGAAAAATTAGTTCCGCAGCTTTATGTGGATTTGTCATCCATTGCGAAAGGCTTCGGTGTGGATCAAGTCGCTACTCATTTGCAAAGTATCGGTGTACAAAATTATATGGTGGAGATTGGTGGTGAAATTCGTGTCAAAGGCAACAATATTGAAGGCAAACCGTGGCAGATTGCTATTGAAAAACCAACTCTTGATGGTTCCCGTGCGGTGGAGCAGGTTATTGGTTTAAAAGACTTGGCGATGGCAACATCAGGCGATTACCGCAATTATTTTGAAGAAAATGGCACGCGCTTTTCCCACGAAATCGACCCGCAAACGGGCTATCCGATTCAACATCGTTTAGCTTCAATTACGGTTCTTGCTCCTTCCTCAATGAGCGCAGACGGATTATCTACCGGCATGTTTGTTTTAGGTGAAGAGCGTGCACTACAATTGGCAGAGCAGCAAAATTTAGCGGTTTACCTGATTATTAAAACGGAAAAAGGCTTTGAGGCAAAAATGTCTTCCGCTTTTGCGAAATTATTAAATTCAACTAAGGAGTGATTATGAAACTTTTTCTGGCAACATTCGGCATTTTCTTACTGGTGATTTTCGGTATGTCGTTAGGATATATCATCAAGCGCAAATCCATCGCCGGTAGTTGTGGTGGTATTTCAGCATTAGGCATGAAAAAAGTCTGTGATTGTGATGAGCCCTGCGATAATTTAAAAAATAAAGTAGAAAAAGGCGAAGTGGACGCATCCGAACTGGAACGCTTTAATAAACAGCCACAATTTTATGAAGTGAAATAAATTGATGAAATTATTAAAATTTGTTTATACATTAATTTTATTGACGGTTTCATCTTTTACCTTTGCAGGATATTATCCTGCAAAGGTAAATGCGGATCTTGATTTATATACAGATTCTGAATTTAATAAACCGGTTATTCTTGTAAAAGCGGGAGCATGGTTAAATACAATGCCGATGTTTTCTGCTACCGAGATTCGTTATGGAACAGGCTCAATTTATATTGCTGAACAGGATAAAATAAAATTAGGTGATAAAAAATCGTTAGTGCTTGAAAAAGGTATTTTTGATGATGAGGAACCCGATACCTCTAATTCTTATCCTGATGTGCTTATCCAAAAAGATACGCCTATTTATAGTAAATCGGTATTGAGTAAAACAGAGGCTGAAATTGAAAATATACCGACTTTATTTACATTAAAAGCAACCGATGCTCCTTGTCAAACTTTCAAGGAGATTGTAGGAAAATCGGGGAAAACGTTTTATAAAATTTCTTTTAATGATGAGCCTTCTTATATTTTAAAAGAAGATACATCAATTATTCAGCAATAAAGTAGCTATTATTTGTCAACAACCAATGTGCTTCGCCTTAACCGAAGTTACGGGAGACTTATGTTAATTTCAAATACTTATAATCAACATTTCGCACCATTGAGTGCAGAACAACTTGCCGAAAATGCCACTAAAAAAGTCATTTGCGGCATGTCTGGCGGGGTAGATTCCTCCGTTTCCGCGTTTATTCTTCAACAGCAAGGCTATCATGTCGAAGGCCTGTTTATGAAAAACTGGGAAGAAGATGATGACACCGATTATTGTACGGCAGCGGCAGACTTAGCAGATGCACAAGCGGTATGTGACAAACTGGGTATTCACTTACATAAAATCAATTTTGCGGCGGAATACTGGGACAATGTATTTGAACATTTTTTGAGTGAATATAAAGCGGGGCGTACACCGAATCCCGACATTTTGTGCAATAAAGAAATTAAATTTAAAGCCTTTTTGGAATATGCAGCGGAAGATCTAGGCGCGGATTATATTGCAACGGGGCATTATGTGCGCCGTCGTGATGTAAATGGGCAATCACAACTATTGCGTGGGTTGGATAATAATAAAGATCAAAGCTATTTTCTTTACACGCTAAGTAAAGACCAAGTAGCACAAAGCCTGTTTCCGGTCGGCGATATTGAAAAGCCGATTGTACGTGCTATTGCCGAGGACTTGGGATTAATCACAGCAAAGAAAAAAGATTCTACAGGGATTTGTTTTATCGGTGAGCGGAAGTTTAAAGATTTTCTGGCACGCTATTTGCCTGCTCAACCTGGCGATATTAAGACTGTTTCCGGAGAAGTTATCGGCCGCCATCAAGGCTTGATGTATCACACCCTCGGACAGCGCAAAGGCCTAGGGATCGGCGGGGTAAAAGGCATGGCGGAAAACGCTTGGTATGTAGTGGAAAAAGACTTAATCAATAACGTGTTAGTTGTTGCTCAGGGACTGGATAATTCTGCTTTGCTGTCCACAGGTTTAATTGCCGGTCAACTACACTGGGTCGATCGCAAACCGCTTCGTACACCTCTGCGTTGTACGGTGAAAACCCGCTATCGCCAAACGGATATCTCCTGTGAAGTTATCCCTCTGAACGATGATAATATCGAAGTACATTTCGACCAACCACAAATTGCCGTTACTCCGGGACAGTCCGCTGTGTTTTATCAAGACGAAGTTTGTCTAGGCGGTGGAGTGATTGAGAGTGCTATTAAGTAAATTTCACTGAGCGGTTAGGGGTGTTATGCATAGGGGGCAAATCATGATAGAACAGAAAGATTTAACGAATTAATCCTTTAAAGTGCGGTCTAAAAAATCGGTGTTTTAAAACGCCATAACAAATAACCGCACTTTAGGAGTATTTATGTCTTTTGTTATCAAGCAGATGTCTTTTTTTTATTACGATCAGGTGTATGCCTTATGGAATACGATTGAAGGAATGGATTTAAATCCGTTAGATGATAATTCTGAAGCAGTTCGGCATTTCTTGGCAGTCAACCCGGGGCTGAATTATATCGCATTGGTAGACAACAAGGTGGTGGGCGTGATTATGTGTGGTTATGACGGCAGACGAGCAACGATTTATCATGCAGCTGTGGCGAAGGAGCATCGCGGAAAAGGCATCGGTTCTGCGTTATTAGAGCGTTTGGAAAATATTCTGAAAGCGAAAAAAATTACGCGAGGGCGATTATTAGCGTTTAAAGCCAACGAAGCGGCAACGCAATTTTGGCAGAAGGCGGGCTGGACATTGCAGGATAAATACAATTATTTTTCCAAACCCTTAGCCTAATAATTTTCCTTTCTTGATGTTGTCGGTTAATAAGCGACAACTTTGGCTTGTGTATGCAGAATTTCGCCGTTGTCAAAATATAGAATCAACGGCAGGTGATCACCGTTAATCAGACTCTTACTGATATCAAACACCATAATATGCAAGCCGCTACGTTTTAATTGCGTTTGCCCGTGTGCCGGAATTTCAATCCCTGTTAGGGTAATCATTTTGCCTTTTTGCGTTCCGTGTAGCTCAAAGCGGGCGCCGGTTGGGCTTTCCACC
>CAJPST010000019.1 GCA_905373425.1 uncultured Mesocricetibacter sp. | reverse complement strand
GCATTATTAGATGAAGCGTTAGAAGAAGAGCAAGAAGAACAAGATAAAAACATCAAAATCGCCATTGTTGGTCGTCCGAATGTAGGTAAATCTACCCTGACCAACCGCATTTTAGGCGAAGATCGCGTGGTGGTATACGACTTACCGGGCACTACGCGTGATAGTATTTATATTCCGATGGAACGCGACGGACAGCATTACACTATCATTGATACCGCCGGTGTGCGTAAACGGGGCAAAGTACATTTAACGGTAGAAAAATTCTCTGTTATTAAAACATTACAGGCGATTCAAGATGCAAATGTGGTTTTACTGACCATTGATGCTCGAGAAGGGGTTTCCGATCAAGATTTATCTTTGCTTGGTTTTATTCTGAATGCCGGCCGTTCCTTAGTGATTGTAGTGAATAAATGGGACGGTTTGGATCAGGATATCAAAGATCGGGTTAAATCCGAATTGGATCGCCGTTTGGATTTTATCGACTTTGCCCGCGTACATTTTATTTCCGCCCTGCACGGCAGCGGTGTTGGTAATCTGTTTGAATCGGTTCGCGAAGCCTATGCCTGTGCCACCCAAAAAATGACAACTTCAATGCTGACACGCATTCTACAAATGGCAACGGATGAACATCAACCGCCGATGATTAGCGGTCGCCGCATTAAGCTAAAATACGCCCACCCGGGTGGCTATAACCCACCGATTATCGTGGTTCATGGAAACCAACCGGACAAACTTCCGGACAGCTATAAACGCTATTTATCCAATTACTATCGTAAAAGCCTGAGAATTATCGGCTCTCCTATTCGCTTGCAGTTTCAAGAAGGCAACAACCCGTTCGCCGGTAAACGTAATACCTTAACGCCAACCCAATTAAGAAAACGCAAACGGTTAATGAAGTTTATTAAGAAATCTAAGCGTTAAAAAAGTGCAGATAAATTTTACTCATTTTTTATTTAATTTGTGTAGACGTAGGTAGTAAATTAAACTAACTAGGTCTAAAGACAATTTATTCAGGAGTATTTATGTTTGGGTATATTCGTTTTTTATTAGCATATTTTGTTCTACTTTCACACTTGAATGTGAAGTTCTTAGGACATAATATAGGTGTTTTTGCTGTCATAATTTTTTATATTCTTGCCGGACTTGTCACGGCTAAAATTTTCATCAAATTTGCTCCTGCACATGCTCCTTTTAATTATTTTATTAAAGATAGATTTTTGCGAATTTACCCAACATATTTACTAGTACTTTTGCTTACAATCGTATTTTTTCTATTTACATCATACTGGGATCCAAAATTTCATTTTAAAAATCTTATTTATCACTTTTCTGTGGTTCCATTGAATTATTACTTTTATTTAGATGTTAATGTAATAAAAATGCCTACGGGGCCAAATTTTCTCAATCCCCCGGCTTGGTCTCTCGGAGCTGAATTGCAAGCCTATCTTCTTTTGGTTCTAGCAATTAAATTTAGAATGTTAGGTTTTATTTTAGCAATCTTCTCTTTCTGTGTTTTTGCAATAGCAAATCTAGGTTTTATAAATTCCGATATTTTTGGTTACCGTTTAGTATGCGGAGTATTTTTTATCTTTTATACCGGACTTCTAATTTTTAACAAAGAATATAAAAAACTCTCATTTTTTTATATATTATCTATAATACTACTATTAACACTTATTATAAAAGGAAGTTTTGGTATTTACAGCATAGAAACACTATCGGGTTATTTAATAGGCGTGGGGCTAGTACTAACTCATGAAAAACTTAAGTTAAAACTTAAATTTAATGAGATCTTTGGATCTATTTCATACTCATTATTTATCTGTCACACACTGTTCATTTGGTTTTGCGATTTGGTATTCAAATCCCAAAATTTAATTTTAATTACATTTTTCTGCATTATCTTTGGATTAGCCAATTATTTTCTAGTTGAAAAATCTATTAATAAAATCCGTTTTGGCTAACTTAAGATCTGTTATTCTTTTGAGTATAATTTCTAACCAAACATAAACTTAACCCAATGAATACAACAAATAAAAACTAATGAGGCAACATAATTCCCGGCTAATTTATAATGCTTATCGCCAATAACAACAAATTGCGGATTTCCCAATAATGCTAAAACTCTTTCTGCAATCTCACCACAAAATTGATAAAGGCAAACTAATATATAGTATAAAAAACAGTAACCCTATTAAATATATTAAAATAGGGTTACCGTAACTTTTCACTATATTACTTAAGATTAACCAATCGGAATAAAGCGGTAATCTCTTAGCCAATGTCTAATAAAGTAGGTAGATAAAGAGTACCGCTATATCACAAACAGCAAAACAGTAAATTTTTTCTACTTAGCATTTTTTCTCCCTCATAACACGAGAGCTATAATGGTAAAGTCGAGAAGCCACCCGATTTCGCTACTTCAGTGCTTTAATCGGCAGATGGCGGTATTTCAGATGCACTTTAACGAATAGAATCAATCCTATAGCTGCTAGTGTGCTGCCAATAAAACCGATATTCGGTAAACCTAAATGTTGCATAACTTGACCACCAATTAATGCGCCACCACCGATGCCTATATTGTAAATCCCTGAGAACATTGCCATTGCCACATCCGTCGCGTCGGGTGCCAGTTGTAGAACGCGGATTTGCAGGCTAAGACTAACAGCAGAAATACCGATTCCCCACACAAATACCAGTAAAAACATAAAATAAGTATTATCGCTCAAGGGTTGCAACAAACATAAGGCACCGACCAAAATTCCCATTGCCGTCACTAAAAATTTAGCCGGTCCAAAACGATGTAAACGATTAAACAATAAACTGGCGACAATACCCGATAAACCGAAAACTAATAAAATAAATGTTGCTGTTTGTGCACTCATTTGACTGATATTCAACATAAACGGTTCGATATAGCTGTATGCCGTAAAATGCGCGGAAACAATTATAATCGTCAGAACATATAACCCGACCAATAACGGACGTTTGAACAACATCGGCACACTGGCGAGCGAGCCGGCATTTTTACTCGGCAAATTCGGCAATAAACGAGCGAGAATAAGCATTACAACTAAGGCAATTATGCCGATTACAGCAAAAGTTACACGCCAGCCTAACAGTTGCCCGATAAGTCGCCCAAGCGGTAAGCCTAGTACCATCGCCAATGCGCTACCGATAGCCAACAAACCGATTGCTTGTGTTTGTTTACCTTTCGGCGCAACCCGTAAAGTAAGTGCAGCAGTAATCGACCAAAACACCGCGTGAGACAAGGCCACGCCCATTCGTGATACCAGCAAGACCCAATAATTCCAGGCAAACACGGATAATAAATGACTGGTAATAAACAGTAAAAATAGCTTAATTAACAAGCTACGCCGTTCCTGTTTAGCGGTCAATAACATAAACGGTAGTGACATCAAAGAAACGATCCAGGCATAAATGGTCATCATCCATCCTACTTTCGCTTCAGACATGGCAAAGCCCTGTGCAATATCAGACAGTAAGGCAACGGGAATAAATTCTGTGGTATTAAAGATAAAAGCGGCGCACGCCAGTGCGATAACAGGTGCAAAACTTGCACGTTCGGTAGTTTTAGTTGTTGACATCATTCTTTAATTCTTTGTTTTATATAGCCTTTTAATTGTTCTCGAAAGTTCTTATTCACTTCAATTTTATATTGTGGTGAATAACAATTATCAAAAAAATGCATCGGCAGAGAAAGTTCCCGATATTTCGGATTACTCATCCCGATATTCAGCCGAATATCACATTGCATATCATCCGTATTTACCCGACCGGATCCGGTTATGTACAATTCCTTACTGCGTAATGCCGTTTTTTCAATCAATAAACGGGTTTTATTCCAATCATAAACAGCGGAAAACTGTTCAAAATTAGTGTCGGGCAAAGTGCTTTCATCATAATTAATCGGCAAATATTGCCCCACCAGTTGTAAAATATTCAAACCGCGTAATTTACCATCGGCAACATTTAGCGTAAATTTTCCTTGCTGCGGAATAAGACGCTCGAACAATAATTTCGCCTCGACCTCACTTTCTCCCTCGCCGAATACCGGTAATTTTAGAATTTTCAACAAATATTGCAGAGGAAAACGCATTGTACGAAATTGTACTTGATTTATCTTACCTATTTGTTGTTGCCAAGCTAAAGATGCCGTGCAATCACGACAAGCGGAAGGATATAAAACAAGCCGAGAGCTATCATCTTGTGCGGAAGGAACATAAAATTCAGCTCGCACGGAACCTAATCCGGTATTATTAATACTAACGGAATCGGCAATCATTTCATATTTTGCTAACGAGTGCTGTTTGCCGAAACGGAATTTTAACATCTCTAGCTCAAAGGTCTTATTCTGATTATATGCTGCTTCCACCAACTGAACGGATAGTTTCAAATTACCGTGCAAACCATCGGCGGCAATACTCCCGTCTGCAGTTAGTTTAAAACTGTCACCTGCAGCATTTCGCACTTCAGCAGAAATCAAATCGAACGACCACTTATCGGATGCCTCCTCTTCCATCGTTTTTGTCGCCAAAAAACTAACCAGATCGCCAATACTATCGGTATAAAGTGCGGTCGGTTTTAAGCTTATTTTTTGAATACGCCAATCAGAGTCCGCTATAACACCTTCGTTAAATTCAAGATTGGCAATTTTGAGTCTGCCCGTTAATAACGTCAAACCGTCAAATTGCGCCTGAATATTCTTAAAAAAAACTGACCGCTCTTTTGCGGGGACAAAACGAAGATCGTGCAAATGTAATGCGGGTTTAGGCAAAAAAGTCGTCTCAATAAGGTCAACTTGCATGCCTTGGTGTTGCAACAGTTCATTAAGCTCAGCCTCCGCTTCGCTAATTTGCCTATTCAGCAATAATATTGCAACTCCAGCAAACAGAATCAGCAGGCAGAATAACCCAAGCCCGATTTTTTTCCACATTACGATTATTTAATCCTGATTAATTCGACTCGCCACTGCACTTTGTTGGTGTTTATATTTAGCATCTTTACGGCTGATATAAGGGCGTGCGGCATGTCCGCTTAGAATTTCAAAGCTGAGTGCGCCGATAATCATATTTGGGCGCAACGCCAACGGCAATTTACCCGAATTGTAAAATTCCAACACGATTTTGCCTTCCCAACCCGGGTCGATACGGTGGGCTGTTACATGCACCATCAAACCTAAACGAGCTAAAGACGAACGTCCGTCCAGCCAACCGATGATATTTGATGGTAACTTTACACTTTCCAGCGTAGTAGCTAACGCAAGCACGCCGGGGTGCAGAAAAAAGGCTTCATTATCACCGATAATAATTTCATCGCTCATCACTCGCTCAAGTTGAGCGGAAAGTTCTTCACGCGGACCGCTGACATCAATATAAGGTGCGGAATATTCACGGAAAACCCGAAAAGAATTCCCCAATCGCACGTCAATAGTCGCACCGTTAATCTTATCATTGCTCGGGCGCGGAGTAAGCGTAATCAAACCATCATCCAAATATTTTTCAATATCGGTATCACATAATCTCATTACAATATCCTTATTTTTTGCCTAACAACTGTAAAATCTGCGCTTTTAACATATTAATTGCAATCCGGTTTTTTCCACCGCGCGGAATAATAATATCGGCATATTGTTTAGAAGGTTCAATAAACTGCAAAAACATCGGACGTACGGTTTTGCGATATTGCGCCACCACGGATTCCAACGACCGTCCGCGCTCTTGCATATCACGCTGCAAACGACGGATAAAACAAATATCCAGCGGCGCATCGACGAAAACTGAAACGCTCACTTCATTACGTACCCGCTCGTCCGTCAGCAATAAAATTCCTTCTAAAATAATAATTTTTTTCGGTTCAAAATGCGTGACTTCTGATGTGCGGTTATGTTGCGCGTAATCATATACCGGAATATCTACCGCCCGTCCTGCTTTCAGCGCCTTCAAATGACTGATTAATAAATCTCTATCCATTGAGCTGGGGTGGTCGTAATTGGTTTGCGTGCGGGTTTCAAAATCCAGATGACTTTGATCTTTATAATAGCTGTCTTCCGAAATAATGCCGATGGCTTCGGTGCCTAATTCATCACGTAATTCACGATGAACGGTTGAGGCAATAAGGCTTTTTCCTGAAGCGGAAGCGCCGGTAATAGCGATGATAATACAAGACGGTGTTGATAGCTCGGACATACGAACCCCCTGAAAATGAATTTTTATAAATTATAAAGAAAAAAGCCTTATTTTGACAGTATTTAACCAATTAAATCATAAAAATGAAATTTTGTGAGCTACGTCACAGTATTTTTTGATAATTTAATGTAGCATAAATCACCAGTCAATTTAGCGTAATCACTCAAACAGATTACATTCGTTTAGTTAAACATATCATCAGAGGTCCCAATGAAACTTAACAAAATTTCTCTCCCGATTTTAACCGCACTTTTAGGCACAGGCTTAGTCTTCTCCGCACAAGCGCAGGCCAAAGGGCGATTAGTTGTTTATTGTAGCGCCACTAACATTTTATGTGAAACAACAACCAAAGCCTTCGGTGACAAATATGATGTCAAAACATCTTTTATCCGCAATGGTTCCGGCAGTACTTTTGCTAAAGTAGAAGCGGAAAAAAATAATCCACAAGCGGATGTGTGGTTTGGCGGAACATTCGATCCTCAAGCCCAAGCGGCAGAATTAGGCTTATTACACGCCTATCGTTCTCCAAATGTAGATCAAGTCGTTGAACGTTTCCAAGATCCGGCTAAAACTAAAGGTAATTATGCCTCCGCCATCTACATGGGAATTTTAGGTTTTGGTGTTAACACTGAACGCTTGAAAAAATTAGGTATTAACGAAGTACCGAAATGTTGGAAAGATTTAACCGATCCTCGCTTAAAAGGCGAAATTCAAATTGCCGACCCGCAAAGCTCGGGAACTGCTTATACGGCAATCGCTACTTTCGTACAACTCTGGAACGAGCAACAAGCTTTTGATTATTTTAAACTCTTGCATCCGAATATTTCTCAATACACCAAATCCGGCGTTGCCCCATCACGTAATACTGCACGTGGTGAAACTGCAATCGGTATAGGCTTCTTACACGACTATGCCTTGGAAAAACAACAAGGTGCGCCATTAGAATTAGTGATTCCTTGCGAAGGAACCGGTTATGAGTTGGGTGGTGTAAGTATTCTTAAAGGTGCGCGTAATTTAGATAATGCTAAATTATTTGTAGATTGGGCTCTTTCTAAAGAAGGTCAGGAATTAGCGTGGAAAGAAGGTCAAGCACTGCAAATTCTTACCAATACTACAGCAGAGCAATCTCCTCTTGCGTTTGATCCGACAAAATTAAATCTGATTAACTATGATTTTGAGAAATACGGTGCGACAGAAGAACGCAAACGCCTAATCGAAAAATGGGTTCAAGATATAAAACTTGCAAAATAGCTTATTTATAATCAGGGCTACCTTGGAGTAGCCCTAATCGTAATAAGGAATAAACAATGAAAAAGACAACAACGGCAGCGCTTTCCACCATTTTACTGGCCGGTTTAACTGCGACAGGCAATGCTGCAGCAGAAGGACGTTTAGTCGTATATTGTAGCGCGCAGAACATTGTATGTGAAAAAGAGGTGCAGGCATTTTCTCAGAAATATGACGTAAAAACTTCTTTTATCCGTAATAGCTCAGGCAGTACATTAGCCAAATTGGAAGCGGAAAAAGAGAATCCTCAAGCTGATGTTTGGTATGGTGGCCCTTTTGATACCCATGCGCAAGCAGCCGAAATGGGCTTATTAACTCAATACCAATCACCAAATCTGAAATATGTACTACCTCAATTTAAAGACCCCGGCAAAATGAAAGGGAATTATAGCTCTGTGGTTTACATGGGTGTACTGGGTTTCGGAGTAAATACAGAACGATTAAAAAAATTGGGCATTAATGAAGTGCCGAAATGCTGGAAAGATTTATTAGATCCACGTTTAAAGAACGAAATTCAACTTGCCGATCCGCAAAGTTCCGGTACGGCTTATACGGCTATTGCTACTTTTATCCAATTGTGGGGAGAAGAAGAAGCCTTTAATTATTTAAAAGGGTTAGATCAAAATATTTCGCAATATCCTAAAGCAGGCACCGCACCTTCGCGTAATACCGCACGTGGTGAAACCGCTATTGGCATGGGCTTTTTGCAAAATTACTCCTTTGAAAAAGAAAGCGGTGCTCCAATTGAACTTGTCGTACCTTGTGAAGGCAGCGGATATGAATTGGGTGGCGTCAGCGTAGTAAAAAACGCCCGTAATCTGAAAAATGCCCAACTCTTTGTTGACTGGGCCTTGTCTAAAGAAGCACAGGAATTATCTTGGACGGAAGCTAAATCACATCATATTCTAACCAATACAACAGCGGTCGGCTCGCCTTTCGCTCAAAAACCAGATCAATTAAACCTGATCAATTATGATTTTGATAAATTTGGCTCTAACGATGTGCGCCGCCGCCTAATTGACAAGTGGGTAAATGAAGTCAAATTGGCTAAATGACACTTAACATGCCGTAAAGTGCGGTCGATTTTTCGGCCGTTTTATGAAATCCGTTTATTATTTCTGCGCGAGGTTGTATGAATTCCGCAAAATTATCAATTACAAACTCTGCAATTTTTTGGCTAATTTTAGCACTGATTGCATTTGTTATATTACCTTCCAAAGCGTTGGATTATGGTTTGTTGGAGAGCTCATCTGACGAATTTTACGAAGCAATGGGTTGGTCATCAGTTAACCTTAGCTGGATATGGTTCGGCTCATTACTACTTGTGCCTTTTTTATCCCGCTTGTTTAAAGGAGCTGATCTTTATCGACAAGGTTTAATCGAATTCAGCACCATCGCTATAATTTTCGTATTTATCTTTGTTTCTGCCACCATCGGCAAATTTAACTTGGGTTATTCCATTTTTGTCCTAGTAGTATCGTTAATTGCACTGGCAACCAACGCACTGGAAAAAATGAAGGTAATGCAAGGTGATAGATTTATTATCGCGGCCCTACTTAGTATTATCTTGTTGATTTTCTTCTTCATTGTCTATCCGACACTGGCAATTTTCATGTCAATGTTCTATGACGGTTCGGAATTTGTACCAACTCAAGTATTCACCATTATCAACCAGCCCTATATTATCCGCATAATTCTGAACTCCCTCAGCGTAGCGGCAACTATTGGGATACTGTCCACATTGTTCGGCTTGATTTTTGCGCTTTATACCACGCGTATTGCTAAACGTACCGCATTTATCGGGAAACTCTTCTCGATCCTGCCGATTGTTACTCCGCCTTTTGTTGTCGGCTTAGGGGTAACCTTGATGCTCGGACGTTCCGGCTATGTTACGCAAGTTCTGGTGGAATATCTGGGATTTAACAGCAACTGGTTATATGGTTTCACGGGTATTGTTATTGCGCATACATTGGCATTAACACCGATGTCGTTTATGATTTTGGAAGGTGCGCTGAAATCGGTTCATCCTTCTATCGAAGAAGCATCTTACACTTTGCGGGCAAACCGTTATCAAACCTTCTTCAATATTATTTTTCCGTTACTCAAACCGGCTCTCGGTAATTCGTTTTTAGTGGTCGCCATTCAATCTTTGGCTGATTTTAGTACGCCATTAGTATTGGGGGGGAGTTTTGATGTAATCTCATCACAAATTTACTTCTTCATTGCTGGTTCGCAGTTAGATTATGCTTCCGCTAGTACTCTAGGTACCCTATTATTGCTTTTCTCATTATCCATTTTTATTATTCAATATCTATGGATTGGCAACCGTTCCTATGTCACCGTATCAGGCAAATCCTATCGCGGAGACGTGCAAGATTTACCGCATTTAATGAAATCTGTCATCATCTTCGTACTAGCGTTCTGGGTATTGTTTAACGTAGTGCTATACGGCAGCATTTTCTACGGAAGCTTCACTGTGAACTGGGGGGTAGATTATACGCTGACGCTGAAACACTACATCACACTGTTCGGACAAGGATTCAGTGATGGTGCATGGCCATCATTAATTCAAACAGTGCTCTTTTCCGCAGCAGCCGCACCGATTACCGCTTTATTCGGCTTATTAATCGCCTACATCACCGTACGTCGCGATTTTAAAGGTAAGAAAACGCTGGAATTCCTCACCTTACTCTGTTTTGCCGTGCCGGGAACAGTTGCCGGGGTGTCTTATATTCTGGCCTTTAATGAAGCGCCTATTTACATCACCGGGACAGGAATCATCATCATTATCTCAATGGTTATGCGTAACATGCCGGTAGGTATGCGTGCGGCAATCGCAGGCTTGGGGCAACTGGATAAATCCTTAGACGAGGCATCCCTTTCCCTGAAAGGCAGTTCGTTAAAAACTATTATATTTATCGTGCTACCACTGCTTAAACCGGCGTTACTCTCCGCCTTAGTAACCAGCTTTGTTCGCTCAATGACCACTGTCAGCGCTATCGTATTTTTGGTTACCGCCGACACTCGGGTGGCGACATCCTATATTCTCAACCGAGTAGAAGACGGAGAATACGGGGTTGCTATCGCTTACGGTTCAATTTTGATCGTAGTCATGATGGCGATTATTTTATTCTTTGACTGGATTGTGGGAGACACTCGTATCGCTAAATCCAAAGCGAAAAAAATGGATTGAGGCATAGTAAAAGTGCGGTCATAAAAAACTCTGTTTTTGAAGATCGGCTATGCCAATGGCTATTAAAGAGCAAATAAGTCATTTAGATTTATGAGTGTTTTTTAAGCGTTTTGTAAACATCATAGGGGTGCAAGATGCGCACCAATAAAATTAAAGGCAGTAAAATATATGAACAACGATTTCTTAGTATTAAAAAATATTACCAAAGCATTCGGTAAATCCGTAGTTATCGACAATTTAGATCTCACCATTAAACGCGGCACAATGGTAACGCTGTTGGGGCCTTCCGGTTGCGGCAAAACCACGATCTTACGCTTGGTGGCAGGGTTAGAAAGCCCAACTTCGGGGCAAATTTTTATTGACGGCGAGGATGTTACTAAATCGTCCATTCAAAACCGCGATATTTGTATCGTGTTCCAATCCTATGCGCTGTTTCCGCATATGTCTATCGGCGATAATGTGGGCTACGGCTTGCGTATGCAAAATGTCAATCCGGAAGAACGCAAACAACGTGTGAAAGAAGCCTTGGAGTTAGTAGATTTGGCAGGTTTTGAAGATCGCTATGTGGATCAGATCTCCGGCGGTCAACAACAACGTGTGGCACTTGCGCGCGCTTTAGTATTAAAACCGAAAGTGTTACTGTTTGACGAACCGTTAAGTAACCTTGATGCCAATTTGCGTCGTTCAATGCGGGAAAAAATCCGCGAATTGCAACAACGTCTTGGAATTACCTCGCTTTATGTAACCCATGACCAAACGGAAGCCTTTGCTGTTTCAGACGAAGTCATCGTCATGCACAAAGGAAAAATTATGCAAAAAGCCCCGGCAAAAGAGCTCTATCTCCGGCCAAACTCATTGTTCCTAGCGAACTTTATGGGAGAAAGCAGCATTTTCGACGGCACCCTGCAACAAGAACAAGTCACTGTGAACGGCTACCGCTTCCATCTGACCGATGCGGCACAATTCGGTTTAAGTGACGGCGAATGTTTAGTGGGTATCCGTCCCGAAGCCATCAGCTTACAAAACACAGGAGAAGCCAGCCAAGCCTGTCAAGTTAAAAGCGCGGTCTATATGGGCAACCACTGGGAAATCGTAGCCGAATGGGGCGGGAAGGAGTTATTAATCAACAGCAACCCTGAAGATTTCAACCCTGACTTACAGCAAGCTTTCGTACATTTCTCTGAACGCGGCGTGTTCTTACTGAAAAAAGAGCAATAAGCAGAAATCTCTTTTCAATAACTTAAAGTGCGGTTTAAAAAACACCTGATTTTTTAACCGCACTTTTATATTGGGTATGCAAAACCAAGAGGTAATTGTTACAAAGCTAAAATGGGAACATATTATTTTTTAGTTTTTCAAATGTTGAAAGCTTTCTTATCTCTAACTTATTTTCGCATTTAGGGCAATGCGAAAATATCAAAGCATCAGATTTAACCACTATCTTCCATTCACATTTCGGGCAGTATTTTATATGAAATTTAATTTCTCACCGAATACACCTTAAATTTGCCCGTTTTCGCTAATATTTCATGTTTTCCGAAATATTGATCGAGCAAATCGGGGTAAGGTAAGAAAGCATTGGCGACAAGGCGTAGTTCACCGCCTTCACGCAAATGCCATTTGGCTTGTTGAATCAATTCGTTGACTGCACGATAGGCAGTGTCTATACCGTCATGAAACGGTGGGTTAGAAATAATTAAATCAAATTTGCCTTGAATATGAGAAAACACATCGGAGGCAATAACATTGTCCTGTAATCCGTTTTCTGCCAATGTGCGACGAGCGGATTCCAGAGCCATAGCGTGAATGTCACTCATCGTGACTTTAGCTTTTGGATTTAGCATTTTAATATAACTGCCAATAACGCCGGCACCGCAACCGAGATCCAGCACTTCTCCTTGAATGCGATTATCCAGCGTAGCAAGCAATAAATCGGTTCCGGCATCCAGTTCATTGGCGCTAAACACACCCGGTAGGCTGTAAACTTTCAGTTCGCCTGTTTTTGGCAAATGGTAGGTTTTCCAGAACGCATTGATGTCAAAGTGCGGTCTGTTTTTTAGGCAAAAATGATATAGCCCGCAACGCCGCGCGCTGTCAATTTTGGCAATCTCGCCGTAAGGTTCAAGCAGCTTTTCAGCCGAACGCACACCGCTACGATTTTCACCGATAATCAGCATTTCTTGGTCGATTGGTGCATTTGCCAGTAGCTGCATGAGTTGAAACTGCACTTCCTGTTTGTTTTTTGTCCAGTAATAGACTATCAAATCCGCCGAGCCATTGAAAACGGCTGAAAAATCCACCGCACTTTTATGCGAGATTTGGTTCACATAATCAAAATAGCACGACCAAATTTGAACATTTCCACATTCAATTTGTAAGGGAAAGGCATCATTAATGCCACCGGCAAAAAGAACGTTTTTATCGGTAAAAAAAGGAAGATGACGTTGTAAGACCTGTCTTTCGGAAGAAATCACGATGCGTATCCTTTGCTGGAGAGAAACAAAAGAAAACCCGTACGTAAGCACAGGTTTTCAATAAAAAGAAGTACTGGTAGCTGGGTTGATTTGCCAATTAACCCAAGGAATGCCTCACGCCATTCCTTATTTTTTATTTTAGCCCTATCAAATGGAAAAATCAATTGAACGAAATAACGCTTAACTAAAGCAAAAATCACGTTTAAAATAACCGCACTTTTTATTTGTGCGGGTAATTTCGGTGAACAGACGCGATCTTCTGTTACAACAAATGGGTATTGAGCAATGGCAGTTATATCGCCCTGAAGTGCTAAAAGGTGCGGTAAACATTGCCGTGCCGTCGCATATTCGCTTAGTGGTGATTGCAGAGAAACCATTGGAACAGCGTGATAGCCTGTTGCATGATGTGTTGTTGAGTGCAGAGATAACGTCGGACGATTGCTTGTTACTTGATTTTGAACAGGCCTTGCATTTAAACGTGCAACACCCGATAAATTACTGGCTATTGGGAAAAAACAGCGAAAAAATCGACCGCACTTTGCCACTGTGTACTCATGCAATCAGCCTGTGGCAAACCGATGAATTAAACGCGTTAAAACAAAACCCGCAAGCTAAACGCGCGTTGTGGCAGCAAATTCAAACCTCTTTTAAATCTTAACCTATGCCGACCATTTTACCTCTCGAATCCCAAGATTTTGACCGTCTATTTGAAATTGAGCAAGCAGCGCACTCTGTGCCTTGGTCACTCGGCACGCTGAAAAATAATCAGGGCGAACGCTATCACAATCTTAAACTTATCGAAGATGACAACATTGTCGGTTTTGCGGTTTGTCAAACGGTGTTAGATGAAGCGACATTGTTTAATATTGCGATAGACCCACAATTTCAGGGACGCTCGTTCGGCTATCTCTTACTTCACACTCTCATTGAACAACTGCAACAAAAAGGCATTGCAACACTATGGCTGGAAGTACGCGAATCCAATCAAAAAGCCCGTCGGTTATATGAGCGTCTGGGCTTTAATGAAGTGGACATCCGTAAAAATTACTACCCTACGCCTGACGGCAAACGGGAAAATGCCGTTGTAATGGCGCTTTATTTGGCTGAGCCGACTTTTACCAGCTGATCAATCATCAATCCGAACCAAGCCTGCATTTTTGCTTTCATGGCGAGCAAATCAACTTGACTCGTTTGCTGCAATATCCGTTGCCAATAAATATCGCCGGAGGTGAACTGATTGCTTTCAACCAACTTATTAAGCTCTTTTCTAAGCAAGTCCGGTTCATCGGTTTTAAGCCAATTTTCAATTCTGACGGTCGGTACCAACTGAATCAGCCGAATACCCTCCAAGTAAGCTTCTACGTAAATTTGCAGCTGTGAAAGTGCGGTCGTTTTTTCAATTGTTTTGAAGGTTTGCGCATTTACCCCGTCTTCTTTGTTATAAAAAATCGGGGCGACAACATTCTCACACGTAGCAGCTTGAAATAAATAATACAGCCAATTTTCAATCACATAGTTTTCTTTACTCTTGCCTACACGCCAAACAACCCGCTGTTTTTGTTCGCCAAATAGAGAATTTAAATTACCATAAAGAAGAACCTCGCCCTGCTCAGTCGGCAATAATAATTCGACCGTTTCACTGTCCGGCGTTTGTTGTAAATAAGGTTTAACGGTTTCATAAAACTCCGCCATTTCCGACCGCACTTTTTGCTCATACACCTGTGCGAATGCGCCGCGTGGCAGAATGCCTTTTACGTTTAATCGGGCAAAAAAGTCCTGCAATTCCTCAGGATTGTAATGTAGTAGTTTGTCGTTGATTTTATATAATTCCAACCCACTCAAGGTGAAATTTTCACTTTCGCCAATCAACTCACCTTCATTACGGAAATAGACGCCTAGGCGTTTTTCAAAGAAAAAACGTACCGGATTTGCCACGAAAGCCAGCAATTGACCAAACTCAATTTCATTCTCCGTTTCCGCCTGTTCCATCGGTTGCACGAAATCTTCCACCGCTTGCCTGCTATTTTGCGCCAACGGTAACCATTCTTTAGCAAAAGAGCGGTGTGTTTTGCTAAAGTTTTCAGGGCTGAAAATTGTCATCGCATGTTGTTCAATCAGATTGTTGACAGCACCCGCTTGCAAAGCATTATCCCGCAGATAATCCAATAATTGGTTCACTAATACGGAAGGCTCTTTTACCGAATTATCAATAATCGAGCGCCCCACATAGCTAATATAAAAATAATCTTGTGCGGCAAGCAACGCCTCGAGAAATAAATACCGATCGTCATCATGACGCGAACGATCACCTTTTTGACGGTGATATTGCATTAAATCCAAACTGTTTCCTGTTTGCCTACGCGGATAGTCGCCGTCATTCATACCAAGCAAACAAACCACTCGGAACGGAATAGAACGCATCGGAAGCAAAGTGCAAAAACTCACTTTGCCGACTAAAAATTTCATGCCGGTGTCGTTTTCGTTCAATTTTTCCGCCATTACCTCGGCAATGACTTCTGCCGTTAGCGGTTGTTCAAATGGAATGTCAGCCAATTGTTGTGCCAGCTCTTGTACAGTGTTTTTGATATAAAGTAATGTTTCGGCCGATTGCTCGTCCACCTGAAAGAAATTATCGATCAAATCAAGTAAATGTTGTTGCCACTCAGCCATCGGACAGGCTTGCTGTAAAATTTGGTGCCAATCACACAAACAGGCAATAAACTGCGCCAATGCTCCTGCTAACCGCCCTTTCAGCCCGTAACTATTATCAAAGCCGAGGCTATCTTGCCAAATGCCGTTTTCTTCACGCAACGCATAACCCAGTAGCATTCGCTCCAAACCGGCCTGCCATGAGTTGTAATTGGTTTGCTGCCCGTCTAGATATTTGTCCAAACCAAAACGAATCCCTGATTCAGCCACCCAATAACGAATGTTCTCCAGCTCACTTAATTCGATTTTGAAACGAGCGCGCACTGCAGGAATATCTAATAACGCTAGAACATCTTCCGCATTAAACCGATTTTCTTTCAATTGCAACAAAGAAAGAAAGGCGGAAAGCAGCACATCACTTTCCGAAAGTTTACCGTCCGCAATAGAAAATGGAATGTGGCGGTTATCCTCATATTGGCGAAACACCGCTTGAATATAAGGCGCATATTGATCAATGTTCGCCACCATAACAACAACATCTTTCGGTGTGAGCGTATTGTCC
Source organism: uncultured Mesocricetibacter sp. (assembly GCA_905373425.1). Taxonomy (GTDB): domain Bacteria; phylum Pseudomonadota; class Gammaproteobacteria; order Enterobacterales; family Pasteurellaceae; genus CAJPST01. The sequence goes on along the minus strand of CAJPST010000019.1, from coordinate 1,012 downwards.
TGCTGAAATAAATGTAATAAATAATCATGCAGTACTTCTACTTCACGCATAGCGCTGTGGCAGGAATGTATGCTTAAAGTGCGGTCGTTTTTTTCGATATTTAACGGCTGCTTGCCGGTTGGCACTAAATTTAAAATGCGGTTTTGTACTTGGGCAAGTAAAGTCGGCTGAGCAGATTCCACATACGCCTGAATTTCCTGTGCGTCCGTTTGACCTAGTAAATAGAAGAAATCCCGCCCTAATTTTCCCCAAGTTGCTAATAACGGATTACCGATTTGTAACTGCTCGTTTTCCACGGTACGTTCAATACGCTCCTGTGCCAAATTATTCAGCTGCTCATCGGAAAACAGTGGCAAACGCCGCTCCTGGCCATATAAAGTGCGGTGCTTTATTTTTAGCTTTTGTAAATAAGCGGGGCTGACAATATCTCCCCAGTAATATTGGCTTGGATTATTAAAAAACAGGTGTACATCGCAGTAACGGCTAATTGCCTGAAAAGTTTCCAGATAAACTTTTGGTAGTGTAGAAATTCCAAAAATAAACAAACGAGGAGGTAGGTTTTTCGGTGCTTCTTTTGTTAATTTTTGCAAATATTGCAAATGCAAATGGGCGCGGTGTTGAACTTCGTTTTTCATTCCCGTTTTGTTTTCTGCTACTGTACGGATTTCCGCCACTAAAGCACGCCAAAGATCACCTTGCCATTTAATATCCTGCGCGATTTGTTCCTGCATTAATTCGTTTTTTTGTTGTGTTTGAATCTGGCGTTCAATATAAGCGTCATCCCCCGTTTCCCACGCCATAATCCAATCCGGACGATAAACCAAATATTGATCGAATAAATCGGCTATTTTACGCGCCAATTGATATAGTTTTTGCTGAGCTTCGTCCTCAGCCTGATGAAAATATTGCAAGAGCGGTCGAAAATCCGCTTGTTTTATTAGATTCATTAAACGCCAAGTCATCGCGTCTTTATGAAATTCACTCTGTTGTGCAACGTTCGGCAGATTATCCG
>CAJPST010000018.1 GCA_905373425.1 uncultured Mesocricetibacter sp. | reverse complement strand
GCAAAAGGCCGCGCGGCGATTGTTTCCTTCCCTGGTATTTTTTATCGCGGCGGTGCCGAGCAAAAAATTCGTCAATATTTGGTGGATAATAACTATGTAGAAACAGTAATCGCCTTAGCGCCTAATCTCTTTTTCGGCACCAGTATTGCGGTGAATATTTTGGTGCTTTCCAAACATAAACCCGATACCCAAACCCAATTTATTGATGCCAGCGGTTTATTTAAACCCGCCACCAATAACAATATTTTAGAACCGGAACATATTGAGCAAATTCTCAAATTGTTTGCCGATAAAGAGGATGTGCCACATTTAGCAAGATCGGTGTCTAATGATGAAATCACAAATGAAGAAAATAACTATAATCTTGATGTCAGCACCTATGTGGAACAAAAAGATACCCGTGAAATAATTAACATTGATAAACTTAACGCAGAAATTAAACAAACTGTTGCCAATATCGACCGCTTGCGCGCAGAAATTGAGAAAGTTGTAGAAGAGATTGAGGGGTAAAAACACCATGAAAAATAATCGTACTTTTTTAGAGAAATTATTGGATGGAGCTGAGGTTGCGTGGAAGCCCCTAGGAATAGTCTCAGATATAAAAACAGGTCAGTTAGTTAGTTAGTTAGTTAGTAAAAATATTATTGCACAAAACCCAGGTATATACCCTGTTATTAACAGTGGACGTGAACCCTTAGGATTTATTAATGAATGGAACACTGAAAATGATCCTATTGGCATTACAACAAGAGGGGCTGGCGTTGGTTCAATTACTTGGCAAGAAGGTAAATATTTCCGAGGAAATCTTAATTATTCTGTAACAATAAAATCAGAATATGAATTAAATGTCCGCTTTCTTTACCATGTGCTGCTCCATTTTCAAAAAGAGATTCATAATTTATGCTCTTTTACAGGGATTCCAGCGCTAAACGCTAGCGAGCTAAAAAAATTAGAAATCCCCATCCCCCCCGCTCCCCGTCCAAACCGAAATTGTAAAAATTTTGGACGCATTGACAGCGCTTACCAGCGAGCTTACCAGCGAGCTTACCAGCGAGCTTACACTACGCCGAAAGCAGTATGAATACTATCGGGAGAAATTGTTATCTTTCGATAGTCTAGAGAAATTAAATATGGGGGGCGAAGAAGAAACTTATTGATGTAGCTAAAATTAAAAATGGGAAAGATTGGAAACATCTTGGAGGGCGCGATATTCCAATCTATGGCTCTGGTGGAATTATGGGATATGTTGATACATATTCATATGATCAACCTACGGTATTAATTCCACGAGAAGGAACTATTACAAATATATTTTATCTTGATGAACCATTTTGGAATATTGACACTATTTATTATACAGAAATAGATGAAAATCAATTTTTGCCAAAATATTTCTATCATTTTATGAAAATGGCCGCTCTAACTAAGTTAGATACTGGTTCAGGCAGAGAATAATATGACTAAAAGTTTAGACGAAATTGCAAAACAGTTAAGAGATTCTGATAAAAAGGTTAATCTAATTTACGCCTTTAATGGAAGTGGAAAAACCCGTTTATCAAAAGTCTTTAAGAATCTTATCGCACCTAAAGAAAATCATGACAATGAAGAAGATCTAACACGAAGAAAAATACTTTATTTCAATGCGTTTACCGAAGATTTATTCTATTGGGATAATGATCTACTTAATGACACCGAACCAAAATTAAAGATTCAACCAAATTCTTTTATTCGCTGGTTGATTAAAGATCAAGGGGATGAAGGTAAAGTAATTAGAAAATTTCATCATTATTGTGATGAAAAACTTATGCCTAAATTTGATATTGAAAATAAGCAAATTACATTCAGTTTTGCGCGTGGAGATGATACGCCTGAAGAAGATATAAAACTATCGAAGGGGGAGGAAAGTAATTTTATTTGGAGTATTTTTCATACTTTAATTGAACAAGTTGTTGCAGAATTAAATATCTCGGATCCTAGCGAACGCACTACTAATGAATTTGATGAACTTAAATATATTTTTATTGATGATCCAGTAAGTTCATTAGATGAAAATCATCTTATTCAATTAGCTGTTGATTTAGCGCAATTAGTCAAAGAGAGCCCCAATACTATAAAATTTATTATCACTACACACAACCCTTTATTTTATAACGTTTTATATAATGAACTTGGAGCAAAAAATGGTTATATTCTAAGAAAAGATGAAAATAAGAATGAAAACGAAAGATTTGATCTTGAGGTGAAACAAGGTGGTTCAAACAAGAGTTTCTCCTATCATCTTTTTCTAAAAAATCTACTTGAAGAAGTTGAATCTAAAGATATTCAAAAATATCATTTCATGTTACTGAGAAATTTATATGAAAAAACTGCTAACTTTCTTGGTTATTCAGGATGGTCAAATCTATTACCCAATGATGATGCAAGACAACGCTATTACACTCGTATAATCAATTTTACTAGTCACTCTACGTTATCAAATGAGATAATCGCTGAACCAACAGATGCCGAAAAGAAGATTGTTAAATATTTACTTGAACATCTAATTAATAATTATGGTTTCTATATAGAAGAAAATATTAAAGAGCCACAAACAGATAATACAACAGAGTAAAAATATGAACGACTTAATCATCTACAACACCGATGACGGTAAATCCCATGTTGCATTGCTTGTCGTAGAAAATAAAGCATGGCTAACCCAAAATCAGCTTGCCGAACTTTTTGACACCTCTGTACAAAATATAGCCTTACATATAAAAAATATATTAGAAGACAATGAATTAGATAAAAATTCAGTTATCAAGGATTACTTGATAACTGCCAAAGATGGTAAACAATATCAAGTAAAAGATTTCAGATAGATACTGAAGATTTAGAAAATGCAAAAAGATCTGAAAAAGCAAAAAATCAATAATTAAGGAACATTCATGACCCAATACAAAACCATTGCCGAATCCAATAATTTTATCGTTTTAGATCAATATAATAAGCTTGTGGAAGAGCCTAATGCCGGTTATCAAACGGAAGGGAGCCTTGAGCGTGAGTTTATTCGTAATTTACAGGCGCAAGGCTATGAGTATTTACAAGGACTTAATAATCACGGGGAACTGATTAAAAATTTGCGTATTCAATTACAGCGATTAAATAATGTGGTTTTCTCTGATGCAGAATGGCAACGTTTTTTAGAGGAATATTTGGATAAGCCGAGTGATAGCTTGATTGAGAAAACCCGTAAAATTCATGATGATTATATTTATGATTTTGTGTTTGATAATGGACGCATTCAGAATATTTATCTGCTAGATAAAAAAAATCTTGCCAATAATTCTCTGCAAGTCATCAATCAATTTGAGCAAATCGGTAGCTATGACAATCGTTATGACGTGACAATTTTGGTGAATGGTTTGCCGCTTGTGCATATCGAACTGAAAAAACGCGGTGTGGCCATTCGTGAAGCCTTTAATCAAATTCACCGCTACAGCAAAGAAAGTTTCAATAGAGAAAATTCTCTCTTTAAATATATTCAGATTTTTGTCATTTCTAATGGCACAGATACTCGCTATTTTGCCAACACCACCAAGCGCGATAAGAATAGCTACGACTTCACAATGAATTGGGCAACGGCAAAAAATACCTTAATTAAAGATTTAAAAGATTTTACAGCGACCTTCTTGCAAAAACATACCCTGCTCAATGTGTTGGTGAATTACTGCGTGTTTGATGTTTCCGATACCCTATTGATTATGCGCCCGTATCAAATTGCTGCCACAGAGCGTATTTTATGGAAAATCAAAAGTTCTTATTTGGCTAAAAATTGGAGCAATAAAGAAAGCGGAGGCTATATTTGGCACACCACCGGTTCAGGCAAAACGCTCACCAGCTTTAAAGCCGCACGCCTTGCGACAGAATTAGACTTTATTGAAAAAGTATTCTTCGTAGTAGATAGAAAGGATTTGGATTATCAAACCATGAAAGAATATCACCGCTTTTCACCGGATAGCGTGAATGGTTCGGAAAATACGGCAGGGCTAAAACGCAATATCGAAAAAGATGACAATAAAATCATTGTTACCACCATTCAAAAGCTCAATAACCTGATGAAATCGGAAGATAAATTACCGATTTACGATAAACAGGTCGTTTTTATCTTTGATGAATGCCATCGTTCTCAATTTGGTGAAGCGCAAAAAAATCTGACGAGAAAATTCAAAAAATACTATCAATTTGGTTTTACCGGTACGCCGATTTTCCCAAGTAACGCATTAGGTGCGGAAACCACGGCGAGTGTTTTTGGCGTTGAACTTCATTCTTACATTATCACCGATGCGATTCGTGATGAAAAAGTGTTGAAATTTAAAGTGGATTACAATGATGTACGGCCACAATTTAAGAGCATTGAAACCGAAAAAATCTTGAAAAACTGACCGCACTTGAGAAGAAACAAGCCTTTTTACAACCTAAACGTATCGAGCAAATTGCCCAATATGTTTTAGATAATTTCAAACAAAAAACCCATCGTTTTAATGCGGGTAATCATGGCTTTAATGCCATGTTTGCAGTAAGTAGTGTCGATGCGGCTAAAATCTATTACGAAACGTTCAAACGGTTACAAAGTGCGGTCAAAAATCCACTTAAAATTGCAACAATTTTTTCCTTTGCCGCCAATGAGGAGCAAGATGCCATTGGCGATATTGTCGATGAAAGTTTTGAAGTAGAAGCGATGAATTCTACTGCCAAAGAATTTTTAAAATCAGCGATTAACGATTATAACGGCTATTTTAAGACGAATTATAATGTGGATGGCAAATCTTTTCAAAATTACTATCGTGATTTAGCCAAACGCGTCAAAAACAAAGAAGTGGATTTATTAATTGTCGTTGGGATGTTTTTAACCGGTTTTGATGCACCGACATTAAACACCTTATTCGTAGATAAAAACTTACGCTACCATGGTTTGATTCAAGCTTATTCACGCACAAACCGCATTTATAACAGCACTAAAAGTTTTGGCAACATTGTGACCTTCCGCGATTTGGAACAAGACACCATTGATGCCATTACGCTTTTCGGTAAGTCCAATACACGCAATGTCGTGCTGGAAAAAAGTTATCAACAATATATGGAAGGCTTTACTGATGCCGGTGTTGCTTGCCGTGGATATATTGATATTGTGACTGAGCTAAAAGAAAAATTTCCTGATCCAAGTGAAATTCAAACGGAAAAAGACAAGAAAGACTTTGTAAAATTATTTGGTGAATATTTGCGGGTTGAAAACATTCTGCAAAATTATGACGAGTTCGCTGCTTTACAAGCATTTCAATCGCTTGATACCAGCGATGCGAAAGCCGTTGAAGCATTTAAAGAAAAATATTACTTAACGGATGAAACTTTTGCTGAAATGCAACCTATTGATATGCCAAGTGAACGTAGCATTCAGAATTACCGTTCTACTTACAATGATATTCGAGATTGGCTCCGCCGCCAAAAAGATGGCGAGGAAAAAGCAAAATCGCCCATTGATTGGGACGATGTGGTGTTTGAAGTGGATTTATTAAAATCCCAAGAAATCAATCTGGATTACATCTTAGAATTGATTTTCGAACACAATAAGAAAACGAAAAATAAATCTGAACTCATTGATGAAATTCGATCTATCATTCGAGCAAGCCTAGGAAACCGAGCAAAAGAAAGTTTGCTTGTGGATTTTATTAATCAAACTGACTTAGACAGCATTGTCGATAAAGCCGGCATTATTGAATCCTTCTTCCAATTTGCCCAAAAAGAGCAGCAAAAAGAAGCTGATGAATTAATTAGCAGTGAAGGGTTAAATATTGAAGCGGCAAAACGTTATATTAACGTATCGTTAAAACGTGGATATGCGAGTGAACAAGGTACGGATTTAAATAATGTTCTTCCTAAAATGAGCCCACTTAATCCGCAATATCTCACGAAAAAACAACGTATTTTTCAAAAGATGGCAGCATTTGTTGAGAAGTTTAAAGGCATTGATGGAAATATTTAAATATAGAAGATTCTTTTTATTTTTCCTTCATTTTGTGACTTACTTCAAAGAAATGACATTTAGTTGCGTTTCTGTCTCATGTTTCCTTTTTTTCCTTATAAATTAGTGCTATTGTGTTTTTAGTTTCATTTTTTCCGAACATTTAATTAAGTGAAACAGTTAGTTTTTGTACTTGGTTAAACACAAACGGCAAAAGTGGAGTTATTGAGAATCCGGTAAAAGCAATACAAAATACTGTAATAGCACTTTGGTGTCTGTCTTATGTTGTTATGCCGGTAAAATAGGTTATTAATTATACAGTAAGGATTGGATTATGAATAAAAAATTCACCTCAAGTTTAATCGCCTTGGGCCTAGGCTTTTCTATCAGCAGCATGGCTGTAGCACAAGACAAACTCATCGTTTACACCTCAATGAAAGAATCCCTCATCGGGGCGTTAAAAACCAAGTTCAATGAAAAATATCCGGATATCGCTATGGATTACCAATCTGCCGGCGCAGGTAAATTGATGGCGAAAATTGCCGCAGAAAAAGAATCCGGGCAGATTATGGCGGATGTTATCTGGACCAGTGAAGTGCCTGATTTCTTTCATATGAAAGAGAGTGGCATGTTAGAAACCTATGTTTCATCGGAAGTAGGAAATATTATTAACCCAATTCCGGACTTTGATGGTTCTTTTACGCCGATTCGTTTGGGAACATTAGGCATCGCCTATAACACCCGTTTTGTGAAAAAAGATCCACCGACACAATGGACTGATATTCTCACACCGCAATTTAAAGGCGCATTTGGTATTGCTAACCCGGCTCTTTCAGGTACGTCTTATATGAGCGTATCGTTGCTAAAATCTACTTTCGGCTGGGAGTACTTTGAAAAATTAAAAGAAAATAAAGCCAAAATCGGTAAAGGTGCCGGTCAGGTAATCGATGACACCGCTTCAGGCGACTTATTGGCATCATTAGCCGTAGATTACATCACTAATGATAAGATTAGAAAAGGAGCCTCTTTAAAACTCGCTTATCCGAAAGAAATGTTGGTCATTCCTAGCCCGGCAGCCATTATGAAAGGTACAAAAAATCTTTCTAGCGCCCAAAAATTCATTGATTTCTTGCTTTCTGAAGATGCACAAAAAATCATTGCTCACGAAGGTACTTTACCGGTAAGAAAAGGAATTGAACCAAACCCTGAATTCGGTTTGCCATCCGCCGAGGAAGCAATGAGCCGTGCAATTCCGATTGATTATAAGAGTGTTATCGCCACTAAAGAAGAAACCGTAAAAAAATTCACCCAAATTCTGCAAGGTCGTAATTAACCCGCTTGAAGGATATGCTTTATGGCAACAATTACATTTGAAAATATTTCCAAAGCATTCGGCTCCCATCAAGTGTTAAAGAATTTATCGTTGACAGTAAAAGACGGTGAATGCTTTACCTTGCTGGGCCCTTCCGGTTGCGGAAAAACCGTTTTATTACGCCTATTGGCGGGATTTGACGTACCGGATTCAGGGCGGATTCTAATTGACGATACTGTTGTCAGCGATCCGGCTGAACATATTGATATTCAGCCGGATCAGCGTGGTTTAGGCGTAGTTTTTCAGGACTACGCCGTATGGCCGCATATGACGGTATTTGACAATATCGCTTATCCGTTAAAATTCAAAAATCCGGATAAAGAAACCCTTCGTGTACAAGTCATGGAAGTTGTAGAGTTAGTGAATTTAACCGGTTTGGAACAACGCATGCCGTCGCAATTATCAGGAGGTCAACAACAACGGGTTGCCTTAGCGAGAGCATTAGTTGCCAAACCATCACTAATGCTACTGGATGAACCGCTAAATAATCTGGATGCCAATTTGCGCGAAGAAATGCGCTTTGAAATTAAAGAGCTACAGAAAAAACTCGGCATTACCATTATGTACGTCACCCACGATCAGGAAATCGCCTTAGCGATTTCCGATCGCTTAGCAATTATGGCAACTGACGGTTCTATTGAACAAATTGGTACGCCTTGGGAAATCTATGAAAAATCTGCCAATGAAACCGTATTTAAATTTATGGGCTTGGCGAATTTTATTCCGGTACGTTACGAGCAAGGCCAACATCTTGTCGGTCAAGGCAACCAAGCAATTCTCTGGAATGATTTGCCACAAGAATCCGGTAAATTCGGTTGTCGTCCGTCGGATATTATTCTCAGCAAACAAGGAGAAGGATTACACGCCAAAGTGGTGCGTGCCAGTTTTCTCGGCGCAGTAATGGATTATATGTTGGAAATCGACGGCGTAACGCTCCGTACAGAAGTTCCAACTAATAAAGCATTACAACAAAATTTAATGTTTACGGAGGGAGAAAGCTGTTATGTGAATTTCCATGATTTGCTTTGGTTCCCGAATACAACGGATTCGGCAAGGGGGTAAATATGGCCGTAATAACAAATAAAAGTCCGTTCAATATCGCCAATGCCATTCTTGCTCTATCCATTGGGATTTTAGTTATCGTTGTTGCCGTACCGGTACTGTTAATTTTCATCAACTCTTTCTGGGTTGACGGGCAATTTAACATTACCGATGTAGTACAAATCCTCAAACAGCAGGAAACCTATGAAGCATTATTGAATTCGTTATTCATCGCTTCAGGCGTAACAATCATGAGTACCTGTGTAGGTACATTCTTTGCCTGGTTGGTAACTAGAACGGATCTGCCTTATAAAGGCTTTATGAAAGTTATGTTTTTAGTGCCGTTCATGCTACCTTCATTTATCGGCGCACTTGCTTGGAAAATGCTGCTTTCACCACGTGCAGGTTACATAAACCAATTCTTTATGAATACATTGGGCTTTGAAGAACCGGTATTTAACATTTACAGCTACGCCGGTATTATGGCAGTGGAAACCATGTATTTGTTCCCGTTCGTATTCATTCAAGTGTGCGGCGCTTTGGAGCGCATGGATCCAACTCTAGAAGAGTCCGCTCGAATTTCCGGTGCCAGCCTGTTCACGATTACCCGTAAAATCACGATTCCGTTGGTTATGCCGAGTATCGTTTCCGGGGCATTATTGATTATGCTCTACTCCATGGCGCACTTCGGTACAGTGGCGGTATTAGGTATTGAAAACGGCATTTTCAATATCCCAACCTTAATTTACGAACGGATCCACCAAAGTGCGGGTAGTTTTGATGCCATTCGTACAGGTACCGTACTGGCAACCGTATTAGTGGCTACCGCCGCCTTTATCATTTGGCTACAAAACAAAGTGTTAAATCGCGGACGTTTCCAAATCATTGCCGGAAAAAGTTTCCGACCGGTGGAAGTAAAGCTAAGAGGCTTGCGCATGCCGTTATTAATTATTTGCCTACTTTATATTGCTTTCACCATCGTATTGCCAACAGCGACAATTTTCTTAGTGGGAGGCTTAAAAACTTACGGCTTACCGATCACTTGGGAAAATCTCACCATGGAAAACTACAAGTTTATCCTATTTGAATGGCAACTGACCAAAGATGCGATCCGCAATAGTGTTTCCCTAGGTTTAGCCGCTGCTGTGATTACTATGTTCGCCGGGGTGATGATCTCTTACGTTATCGTCAAAATGCGGGTCAGAGGTAAAGGCATTTTGGAATTCCTCGGTATGCTTCCGTTCTCCGTTCCAGGTTCCGTTATCGCCTTAGGGGTAATTCTGGCATGGAGTGGCAAATTCGGCATTAACCTATACAATACTGTCTGGATTATCCTCATCGCCTACATTGCTCGTTATATGGCGTTCTCGTTGAAAGCCAATTCCGCTGCCTTGGAACAAGTGCATGATTCCTTAGTAGAAGCAGCTCGTGCTTGTGGGGCAAGTATGTGGCAATCGTTGAAAGACATTGTCATTCCGTTGGTCAGACCTGGCATGATTGCCGCATTCTTCTTGATTTTCTTACCTGCACTACGCGAATTAACGGTTTCCGTTATGCTATACGGACCTTCTACCCGAACCATCGGGGTTGCCATTTATACTTTAAATGAAGATGGTGAAACCGTTTATTCCGCCGCACTGGCGGGCATTGCGTTAATTATTATCGTGGTAGGTCAAACCGTGATAAAACGTTATGCTGAAAAGAAAACGCAGAAATAGCCGAATATTAAGGAGAATAAGATGAGTTATATTCAACTAAATAACGTCATGAAAAAATTCGGCGATGTGATAGCCATTCCCGATCTAAATCTGTCCATTGAAAAAGGCGAATGCTTTTCTATGCTAGGACCGTCCGGTTGTGGAAAAACTACGACGTTACGCATGATTGCCGGCTTTGAAGATTTGGATGCCGGCGAAATTAAAGTAGGTGACAAAGTGCTTTCTTCCAAAGCCACCAACTTTTATTTACCACCGGAAAAACGTCATTTCGGCATGGTGTTCCAAGCCTTCGCCGTGTGGCCGCATATGTCGGTATACGATAATGTAGCGTTTCCGCTAACGTTGAAGAAATTATCCAAGCAGGAAATTGAAAAACGTACGACCGATGCCTTAAGACATACTAATTTGCTGGACGTAGCTTCCAAAAGCCCTGATGATCTGTCCGGTGGCGGGAAACAACGGGTTGCATTGGCACGAGCCTTAGCTCTAAACCCGGATGTGATGTTGTTGGATGAACCGTTATCCAGTCTGGATCCTCACTTAAGAGAGGAAATGCGATTTGAAATCAAAGAGTTGCAGCGTAAATTTGGTTTTAGCATTATTTACGTAACTCACGACCAATCGGAAGCTATGGCATTATCTGATCGAATTATGGTGATGAAAAAAGGTATGATTGAACAAATTGATACGCCACTTAATATTTACAATAATCCGATCAATAAATTTGTATTTAATTTTATTGGCTTATCCAATCAGTTAAACGTCAATTTATCCGCACAAGGCGTTAAAATTGATCACTGTGAGGGTGTATTCGACATTCAACCGCCACCACCTGCCGAATTACTGGCACAAGGCAAAGCCTTATTGGCAAGTCGCCCGTCAGAAATTGAATTCGTCAATCAAGGTGGTATTCCTGGAGTAGTGAAACGTCGTTCTTATTTAGGTGAGGTGATTGATTACAGTATTCATATTGGGGATCAAGAACTTCGTGTACAAAAAGGACGTCGCGACCCATTATTAAACGAAGGCGAACAGTGCCAAATTCAGTTTACTAAACTACATTGGTATCCTGTCCAATAAAAAATACAAAAAAATTTAACCGCACTTTAAGAGTCACTCAAAGTGCGGTCATTTTTTATGCCAAAATTATGTGTGGAAAAACAGGTCCAACCTATCAAATCACATATTCAAATTATTTGTACACTCTTTGAGTATCAAAAATTCCCGCAGAATTTTATTCTACAAAATGTCGTTGTGATTTATTTTCTTCACAACCGGCAACCAGACGATGATAATTTTCAAAACGTAATGGGTGAATTTTCCCTTGCTCCACCGCTTCACGCAGGGCACATTCAGGATCGGTCAAATGTTTGCAGTCGCGGAATTTACAAGTGCCGAGATAAGGCCGAAATTCACGGTAGCCCTTGGTTATTTGTTCGAGTTGCAAATGCCATAAACCGAATTCACGAATGCCAGGTGAGTCAATCAAATTGCCGCCTTGAGGAAGATGATATAAACGAGAAGCAGTTGTAGTATGTTGTCCTAAGCCGGAGGTTTCGCTGATTTGCCCTGTTTGTGCATTCACTTCAGGTAATATATGATTTATCAGGCTAGATTTTCCCACTCCCGATTGCCCGACAAAAATCGATGTACCATCCGCTAAAAGTGCGGTTAGTTTATCCATATTTTTTCCGCTTTCGGCCGAAATCATCAAGGTGTGGTAGCCAATTTTTCGGTAAATTTCAAGTTGTTGCTCTGCTTCCTGCCATTGTTCTTCGTTCAATAAGTCCGTCTTGTTCAGCACAATGACAGCAGGAATATCGGCATTTTCACAAATCACCAGATAGCGATCAATAATATTCAAGGACAAGGCAGGCACAACAGAAGAAACAATAATAATACGATCAATATTAGCCGCCATCACCTTCAATCCGTCATAATAATCCGGGCGACTAAGTTCATTGCGGCGCGGATGCACAGCCTCAATAACACCACTTATGCCTTGCAGTTTTTCATGCCCCTCACGCCAAATTACGCGATCGCCAACTACCACATTAGCAATGGTACGGCGCAAGTTACAACGGAAAATTTCACCTTGTGCATTCTCCACATCGGCATGCATCGAATAACGCGTCACTATCGTGCCGTCTTGGGTAGCACCAAGCATCTCTTCCTGCCAGTCAATCTCTTTTTTATGTTTACGCTGATGATGACGGAGAGTTTTATCATTATTTGATTGAATACGACGTTTTTGGTTTTGCGTCAGTTTTTGTTTAGCCAAGTAAAATCCTCAAAAAGTGCGGTCGTTTTTTTATGTATTTTTCGCTAAAATAGACAAAATTTTGTATAGGATACCTCAAATGACACAATTAGATAAACAAAATCTGATCTGGATTGATTTGGAAATGACGGGATTAGATCCCGAACAAGAACGCATTATTGAAATTGCCACCATCGTAACGGATAAAAATCTCAATATATTAGCCGAAGGGCCTGTATTGGCAATCAAACAGTCCGACGAGTTGTTAAGCAAGATGAGCGATTGGTGCATACGAACTCACACTGCCAACGGCTTAGTGGCACGAGTGAAAAACAGCAAGCTAACCGAACGTGCCGCTGAACTACAAACTCTGGATTTTTTGAAAAAATGGGTACCTAAAGGCGTTTCCCCTATTTGTGGCAACAGCGTGGCGCAGGACAAACGTTTTTTGTTTAAATATATGCCTGAATTGGCAGATTATTTTCATTATCGCCATTTAGACGTGAGTACATTAAAAGAACTGGCGGTACGTTGGAAACCTGATGTGTTAAAAGGATTTGAGAAGAAAAATACACATTTGGCGCTAGACGATATTCGCGAATCTATTGCGGAACTGGCTTATTACCGTGAGCATTTTATCCGCCTAGCTGACTAAAAACCGAGCAGGCGCACAATTTTTTGTAATTTTGCGCTTGCGCCCGACCAAAATATTCGTATAATACGCGTTATCCAATCAGACGCGGGAATAGCTCAGTTGGTAGAGCACGACCTTGCCAAGGTCGGGGTCGCGAGTTCGAGCCTCGTTTCCCGCTCCAAATTCTCTTAATTTTCCAGTTATAAATCATAAAATAAAAAACGGCTGAAAAATCAACCGCTCTTATGTTATTTATTGCAGATATTTCTTATTCAGCGCTTCTTCCATTTTTGTAATCTCTGCATTTAATTGATTTATACTTGCAGAAATAACCGCCAATCGTTTCTCAAATCCTCGGATAACTTCTTCTGAGTGATCTTGAGATGTCATTGCTTCTACTGTCAACAATAACCCTTCTCCGGAAAGATTATATAACTCTCTTTTTTTCATGGCTAACATTTTGATTTCACTATCATTTAACACCAAACTTTCGATACTTTTTCCCACTTCTGTCAATGTTGCACGATATTGTTGGATATTTTCTTCCAGCCCGGCTGGAACGGTTTTATTTACCATAGCCTGTTGAACCTGCTGCTGAATCTTCATTCCCAAGTTACCTAATTTCTTTGCTTGGAAACTTTCCCATTCGGATAATTTTTGATAATCAGCCTTCCCATCTATACTAGGTTCAGCAGAAATGCTTACTGATTTGGAGGATTCCTTCGCTTTTTCTGTTTCAATAGGTTTCGCTGCTTCAATAGGCCCTGTCGCTACAACAGGAGTGTTGGTAGTGGCTGCGGATTCTTCCGTTTTTACCGTTGAAAGTGTATTTTCAGCATCAGATTGTTGGGAGACTTTACCTACATCATCGCAAGCAGATAAAGCTAACATCAGTAATAATGCCGTACTTAATGTGATAATTTTTTTCATCTCATTCCCTCGCTAAAACTTTCCTTATAAAAATAACTCTTCTTGTAAAAACACTATTTTCATCAAATAACAAGCATATTTAATAAGGCAATCTAAATTTTATTTAGTTCATCACTACTACATTATTCGGCAAAAGTGCGGTACAATTTCACTTCGTTTTTTAGCCCGAATAACTCTCAAAAATTACATAATGGCAGAATTATCAGAGTTTTCTCAATATGTTGCTGACGAAGCAGAAATGTGCGCTTTCGGCCACCGATTAGTAGAAACAATTTGTAGCGAATCTCACTCCAAAGGGGTGACTCTTTATTTAAACGGACCATTAGGCGCAGGCAAAACCACTTTAAGTCGTGGTATAATTCAGGGCTTAGGTCATAAAGGCAAGGTTAAAAGCCCCACTTATACTTTGGTGGAAGAATATCGCCTGCAAGACAAAAATATCTATCATTTTGATTTATATCGTTTAAGCGATCCTGAGGAACTGGAATTTATGGGTATTCGGGATTATTTTACAGAAAATTCTATTTGCCTGATTGAATGGGCGGAGAAAGGGCAAGGATTACTTGCCGAACCTGATTTATTAGTGAATATTGATTACGCAGATAATGCCCGCAATATTCAATTGATTGCTAAAAGCAAACTTGGCAACAATATTATTCAACACTTACACTTAAATAATTAACAAATGAGACCGTTTTTTTTACTTTTAAGCTTAGTTTTTCTTATTGCTACTCCCGCATTGGCTAATATTTGGACGATTGCAATTGACCCCGGTCACGGTGGCAAAGATCCCGGTGCTATCGGGCGTAATTTGAAGATTTATGAGAAGCACGTCACATTGTCCATTGCCAGAGAATTAAAGGTTTTATTGGACAAAGATCCGAATTTCCGAGCAGTTTTAACCCGCAAAGGCGATTATTACATTTCAGTTCCCGAGCGTTCGGAAATTGCACGAAAAAATAAAGCAAATTATCTGATTTCTATTCACGCCGATTCTCTTAATGATCCCGATCATCGCGGTGCTTCCGTGTGGGTATTATCTAACCGTCGCGCCAATGATGAGATGGGTCAATGGTTAGAAGATGATGAAAAACGCTCGGAATTATTAGGCGGAGCAGGTTCAATTTTAACCAGAAATACTGAAAAATATTTGAATCAAACCGTATTGGATTTACAATTCGGGCATAGCCAGCGAGTCGGTTATGAGCTGGGCTATACAATTTTACGCAACTTCTCGCAGATTACCCGCTTAAGCCGCTCCACACCACAGCATGCAAGCCTTGGCGTGTTACGCTCACCGGATATTCCTTCTGTATTGGTCGAAACCGGATTTCTTTCTAATTCGGAAGAAGAAGCCAAACTCAGTACGGCAAGTTATCGTCGTCGTGTGGCGTATATGATTTATCAAGGCTTAGTAGATTATCGTCGGCGTAACGTTAACGCAGATATTAATACCATTGTGAAAGCCACGCCGTCTTATACCACTTCAGAACCACAAGTGATGGATAGCGGTCTGCGTCACAAAGTAAAATCAGGCGAAACTTTAGATATTTTAGCCAAAAAATATGGTGTAAAAGTCGCAGATATTATGAGCTTAAACAAGTTAACACAGCCAAACTTACGTATCGGTGACAGCATCAAGATTCCTAATAATGGCAAAAGTGCGGTCAAAATTAATGACAAAAATCCAGCTCAAGTGACGGACAGCGGTATTCGCCATAAAGTCAAATCAGGCGAGAGCCTTGATAGTCTTGCCAAAAAATATGGAATAAAAATTGCCGAAATCATGGAACTAAACGAGTTGAAACGTAAAGATCTGCGAATCGGTGAAATACTTAAAATCCCCGGACAGGCTAAAAATAATGATAAATCCGAGCAAAAACAAAAGGATGCCATATCACAATTGTTAGACAAACAAGAAAAGAAAAATAATAAAAAAGCTGAGAATAATAAAAACAAAACGGAAAAAGTCAGCGATACTCCAAAATATCATATCATTCAGCAAGATCAAACGATTTATGCGGTTGGGCGTTTATATGGTATTTCACCGGATAAGATATTGAAATTAAATCCTAAATTAAAAGACGGGAAAGTATTTGCCGGACAAAAAATTCAAATCCGAGAATAAAAAGGAAGCCTAATGCCGATTCAGATTTTACCGCCACAACTGGCCAACCAAATCGCTGCCGGCGAGGTGGTGGAACGCCCTGCCTCGGTGGTAAAAGAATTGGTCGAAAATAGCCTAGATGCAGGTGCCAGCCATATTCAAATTGAGATTGAAAACGGTGGTGCCACTTTAATCCGAATCCGAGATAACGGCATTGGTATTGCAAAAGAAGAACTAAGCCTTGCTCTTGCACGTCATGCCACGAGTAAAATCAGTAGCTTAGAAGACTTGGAAGCAATTCTCAGTTTAGGCTTTCGCGGTGAAGCTTTAGCCAGTATCAGTTCAGTATCACGCTTGACACTGACATCGCGCACTCAGGAACAAAACGAGGCTTGGCAGGTGTACGCTCAAGGTCGTGATATGGAAACCACCTTAAAACCTGCCTCACATCCCGTCGGAACAACAGTTGAAGTTGCTAATTTATTCTTCAACACCCCCGCGCGACGTAAATTTTTGCGTACCGACAAAACGGAATTTTCCCACATTGATGAAGTGATTCGCCGTATTGCACTGGCTAAAATGCAAGTGGCATTTAACCTGACTCATAACGGAAAACTTATTCGCCAATATAAAAGTGCGGTACAAAATTCGCAGGTTTTTAAACGTGTTGCGGCAATTTGCGGTGAAGATTTTATGCAAAATGCTCTGCAAATTGACTGGCAACACGACGATTTACATTTACGCGGCTGGGTTGGATTACCACATTTCACACGTCCGCAAAATGATCTAACTTATTGCTATGTCAATGGAAGAATGGTACGGGATAAAGTAATCAACCACGCTATCCGCCAAGCCTATGCCGAACATTTGAGTAGTGAGCAATACCCCGCTTTCGTACTATTTCTTGATCTTAATCCAAACGATGTAGATGTAAACGTACACCCGACCAAACACGAAGTGCGCTTTCAGCAACAACGACTGATTCATGATTTTATCTATCAAGGCATCAGCCACGCACTCCATTCCCAACCAATTGATTTGTTTGCCGAGATTCAAGATTCTGCTCAAGTTGATCAAGTAGCCGAACCGCAAGCAAATTGGTCGGTGGTAAACTATAAACCAAACCGAGCGGCGGCCGGACAAAATATTTTCACTCGGGAACATTCACAGAACATTCCGACAGATAGCCCGTTTAGTTATCCCTACAAAGCTGAAAAACGACAAAATTTTGCACCGCACTTTGTTCGTGCAACCTCGACAAAAACCGAACAAAAGTTATACAATGAATTAATTCAAGCCCAACCAGCTGAAATATCGGCGACAACGGCCGAGGTTTTGCCTCAGCAGGAAGTAACCACTGGTAATTTTCTGCGCGCACTAGCACTAATAGAAAATAAAGCTTTAT
>CAJPST010000017.1 GCA_905373425.1 uncultured Mesocricetibacter sp. | reverse complement strand
TTGCAAGCCATATTTGCAATTTTTTTTAGTTTTTGTTCCAAACGAATATTTTTTAGGCAATTTGCCCTCATTGCAAGTACTTCAACATAAAAGTGCGGTCAGATTTTGAGCCGTTTTTGTACTAATCAACATTTAATAACGTTAACTGTTCAAATCCCCAAAAACGGATAACTTTCTCAAATTGTCTTTCTTGCTCAAAATGTCGAGTGCTAAAAATTAAATTTTTCACTTCATTTTTTGACCGCACTTTTATACCCTCAAGTAAACTTTGTACCCGCTTGGCAATGGCATAACCGGGATCTAGAAAAATTTTTACCTGAGGTAAGCACAACTGAATTTCCTCTTTAATCAATGGAAAATGAGTACAACCCAATATGACCACGTCTAAATCTGCCATTGTACTCCAAGGCGCCAATTCATTTTTTAGTGCGATAAGATCTACCGAATTACCGTGCAATTTTTGTTCGGCAATTTCAACTAATTTTGTCGTTCCAATTCTTTCTACAATGCAATCTTGCGCATAACGTTCAATCAAGTCTGTGACATAAGAACGTATTACCGTTCCCTTGGTAGCTAGCAGCCCAATATGTTTGGTTTGGGAAGTTTCTGCTGCCGGTTTAATTGCAGGTACAGTGCCGACAATTGGCACGGAGAAATTTTTTCTTAACTCCGGTAAAACCACTGTACTTGCCGTATTACAGGCAATTACAATTATATCAACAGCATACATTTTATTGATCGTTTGGCAAATTGTTAATGTACGCTCAATGATAGTTTCTTCGCTTTTCTCCGAATAAGGGAAAAAAGCATTATCAAAGCAATATAAGTAATGATGTTCGGGTAATAAGCGTTTGACTTCTTTATATACACTAAAGCCTCCCATCCCCGAATCAAAAAAAAGAATTGTTGCTGGTGATTGAACAGTCATAATCAATCCGATTAAAAAAATTTTCTCGATTTTAATCCGTTATTGGACTGCTCTCAAGGAAAAGTTCTGCGATCAGTAAGGGCTTTTGTTGAATAAAAAATAAAGAACGCCGAGCCCATAAACCACTCTCAGGAGCTACCGCCCACTGTATTTGTTGTCGTTCCCACGTTTGAGCAAACAGCCATTCCCCAAGTGGCATTGTATCCCGTTGCCTGAGTTCGGTATAAGAATTAAATAACTCGGCGGCAATTAAAGTTTTCGCTTCAATCCAAGGAAGACCGTCCCCTAAAAGTGTCACTTCTCGGCTGCGATAAAGCCCGTTGGATAAAAGTGCGGTCTCATTTTTTGCCATTTTATTCAGCCATTTTTCAGACCGCACTTTAACTTCAAATTCCGTACAGTATTGTTTCAATTTCTGAGTTAACGAATCTTGCCAAAACAACCAATGTTTAATGGACTCAGGTAGCGTTTTTGTCGCGGCAGAGTCTTCATTTTGCCAATTAAGGCGGCTAAAAATATCATCAGGCATTACTATAAATCTCCCGATTATTCAACCAACGTTTAATTAGATTTTCTGCTATATCCGGATATTTTTCGAGCAATTCGCGCGCATAATGCTGTACCGTCGGGATCATTTTGCGATCGCGCATTAAATTCGCCACCTTGAAATCCGCTATCCCGGTTTGTTTAGTACCCAACACCTCACCGGGCCCCCGAATTTCTAAATCTTTTTCTGAAATAACAAAACCGTCTTGACTGTCTCGGAGCGCTTGTAAACGTTTTTGTGAAATTTTTCCTAGCGGAGGTTTATACATTAACACGCAATAGGAAGCCGTACTACCACGCCCTACACGACCTCTTAACTGATGTAGCTGAGATAATCCCAAACGTTCCGCGTTTTCAATAATCATCAAACTAGCATCCGGGACATCTACGCCGACCTCAATGACTGTGGTTGCCACTAATAAATCTAGCTCTGCAGCTTTAAATGCCGCCATGATTTCCTGTTTTTCTATCGGTTTTATTCTGCCATGCACCAACCCGATACGTAAATTCGGTAATGCCTTTCGCAAATCTTCTGCCGTTGCTTCCGCCGCTTGTGCTTCCAACACTTCACTTTCATCAATTAATGTGCACACCCAATAGGCCTGTCTTTTCTCTTGCGTGCAGGCGTGATAAACCCTCCCTACAATCTCCGCTCGTCGCTCTTCCGACATTACCACAGTGCTGATCGGAGTTCTGCCTGGCGGCAATT
Organism: uncultured Mesocricetibacter sp.; assembly: GCA_905373425.1. Taxonomy (GTDB): domain Bacteria; phylum Pseudomonadota; class Gammaproteobacteria; order Enterobacterales; family Pasteurellaceae; genus CAJPST01. Next base: position 15,628 of record CAJPST010000017.1, on the reverse strand, counting down.
CATCAATAATTGAAGTGTCTAAATCTGCATATACCGTCATAGCCAAAGTACGGGGAATCGGCGTAGCTGTCATAATTAATTGGTGTGGATGAAAGCCGGCCTTTTCTCCTTTTTCGCGTAACATTAAACGTTGATGGACACCAAAACGATGTTGCTCATCAATAATAACTAACGCTAAATCAGCAAATTCCACTTCTTCCTGAAACAAAGCATGAGTACCGACAATCATTTTCACCGCATTACTTTTAATTCGCTCCAATTCACTCTGTCTTGCTTTGCCTTTTACTTTGCCGGACAGCCAGCCGACTTCAATGCCCAACGGTGCAAACCAGCGACGAAAATTTTCTGCATGCTGTTCCGCTAGAATTTCGGTCGGTGCCATTAATGCAACTTGTTTATCATTATCAATTGCTAACAACGCAGCCAGCGCCGCGACCAAGGTTTTTCCTGAACCAACATCACCTTGTACCAACCGCATCATTGGATAATCTCTTGCCAGATCCGCTTCAATATCTGCACTCACTCGTTTTTGTGCATTCGTGGGCTGAAACGGTAATTGCGCTAAAAATACGCTTTTTAAGTCTGTTTTCGTCAATAACGGCAATGCAAATAGCTGCTGTGTTTTCAAACGGACTTTTTGCATTGCCAAATTATGAGCCAGTAATTCTTCAAAAATCAACCGTTGTTGTGCGGGATGCTTGCCCTGTTCCAACATTTCGCATGAAATATCCGGCGGTGGGCGATGTAAAAAACGAATAGCCTCTTTCAAGCTAAAAGGATGGGGATTAAATTCATCCGGCAGGATTTCTGCAATTTGAATTTTTTCTAATAACTCGAGTGCCTGATCCGTTAATTTACGCAAGGAGGTTTGCTTTAACCCTTCAGTAACGGAATAGATCGGCGTAAGATTTTCTTCCAAAATCAAAGGGGCATTGTCTCGAATAATTTGATATTCGGGATGATGAATTTCTGCCATAAAACGCCCTCGTTTTACTTCACCGAAGGCTTTCACTCGCACGCCGTTCTGAAAACTATTTTTCATTCCGGCATTAAAATTAAAAAATCGTAATGTAACTTTAGATGTACCATCAGAAAGACTGACAGTGAGAATAGGACGTCGACCGAACTGAACTTCACTGGTTTGCACAATGCCTTCAATCGTTGCGTACTGCTCAGGTCGCAAATCCGCTATCGGCGTAATGCGGGTACGATCTTCGTAACGAATCGGTAAATGAAATAAAAGATCTTGTAAATTATTGATACCAATACGGCTAAGTTTTGCTGAAACTGCGACACCCACACCGGAAAGAGCAGTTAACGGAATGGCGTCTAATAATTGTGTATTCATTATTATCCGTTTGTGTTGCGTTCAACATCAATTACGCCTGTAACCGTTTGAATTTTACGAATAATATTTGCCAGATGTTTAGTGTTACGAGCCGTTAAAGTAATGCTTATCTGATAAACACGACTTTCCCGCTCCTCCGTCCAAATATTATGAATATTACTGTGAGCACCGGTAATCGCTGCTGTAAGATCAGCAAATGCCCCCTGTTGATTAATCATATTAACCCGTAACTCTGCTTCAAATTCAATATTCTTATCGCTTTCCTCCCACTCAACCGGCATGTAGTGATCAGGGTTCTCAGCTCGTTTTTTCAGGTTAGAACAAGATTCGTGATGAATTACTAACCCTTTGCCAGGGCTGGCATAAGCAATAATAGGATCGCCTGGAATTGGGTGACAACATTGAGCAAACGTGGTTAATATTCCCCCTGTTCCACTAATTGTTAAGCTGTTTTTTCCGTTAAGTTGATTGCCATCAGTATCAATTTCAATTGCCTCACCCAACAAACGATAAGCGACGACCCCACTCATTTGATTGCCTAAACCGATTTCAGACAATAATTCATCAAAACTATCCAGTTTTAATTCGGTTAAGAGTTGCTGAACCAGCTGCGGATTAAGATCATCTATTGTTCTCGGTGACAACGCATTAAGTAACTGACGCTTACCTAGATTAATCGCCTCATCACGACGTAAATTTTTTAATGTCTGACGAATTCGGGCACGCGCTTTGCCGGTTACCACAAAATTCAACCAGTTCGCATTCGGTCTCGCATTAGGCGAGGTAATAATATCTACTGTTTGTCCCGATTTCAGAGCCTGAGAGAGCGGATAAGGTTCACGATTTACCTTAGCACCAACACAAGTATGCCCAATGTCACTATGCACTGCATAAGCAAAATCGATCGCCGTTGCGCCGGCAGGCAATTCGACAATTCGTCCTTTCGGAGTAAAAACATAAATTTCTTTGGAAAATAAATCAGATTTAACGTTTTCAATAAATTCAAAAGAATTACCCGCACTTTGTTGCAATTCAATGATACTTTGTAACCAACGCTGAGCCCTAATTTGAGCAGTCTTGCTGTCATTTTTGCCACCTTGCTTATACGCCCAGTGCGCGGCTACTCCCATCTCTGCCATTTGATCCATTTCTTCAGTGCGGATTTGCACTTCCACCGGTACACCGTGCGGCCCTATCATAGAAGTATGCAATGATTGATAACCATTGGCTTTCGGCACGGCAATATAATCTTTGACCTTTCCCGGGCGCGGTTTATATAAACTGTGCATTTGCCCCAGCACACGATAACATGTATCCAGATCATTTACGATTACACGAAATGCATAAATATCCATAATCGATTGAAACTGCTGCTCTTTCAAACGCATTTTCTGATAAATAGAATATAGCGATTTCTCCCGTCCGAACACACGCGCTTTAATATCAACATCATTTAAACGCCCGGTGATTTCATCAGTAATACGTTGAATCATATCTTTGCGATTACCACGTGCAACTTGAATAACTTTTTGCAATACCGAATAACGCTGCGGATACATAGCTGCAAAGCCAAGTTCGTCTAGTTCTTCTTTTAAATGCTCAATACCTAAACGATGAGCCAACGGGCTGTAAATTTCAAGCGTTTCTTTAGCAATTCGACGACGTTTATCAGGGCGTAACGAACCTAGCGTACGCATATTATGTGTACGGTCGGCGAGTTTGATTAATACCACGCGAATGTCCTTCGTCATCGCTAAAATCATTTTACGGAAACTTTCCGCTTGAGCCTCCTGGCGGGTGCGGAATTTTAGTTTATCGAGTTTAGACACTCCGTCCACAATTTCCGCTACGCTTTGTCCGAATTCCTCCGTAAGCTGCTCTTCCGTATAAGGTGTATCTTCAATTACATCATGGAGCAATGCCGCCATAACTGCTTCATGATCCAAACGCATTTCAGCAATAATCGCCGCTACGGCAACCGGATGGGTAATATAAGGTTCACCGCTAGAGCGAAACTGTCCTTCGTGCGCATCTCTGGCAATCACAAAGGCACGTTTCACTAATTCAATCTGCTCAGGTTGCAAATATTCCCGAATAATTCTGTCTAGCGGTTCAAAAAGGTACAAAAGGACACCTGACTTATGATTAGGAGTTAGTAATTAACTTGATAATAAAGAAGTTGCTCGAGTTTCGCTTCTTTCTTGCTCTAACATTTCTTGGCGCTCTTGCGCGTTCATAATGTCATTATTGATCAAGCCTTTTTCGATTTCACGTAACGCAATAACCGTCGGTTTGTCGTTATCTTCCGGTACTAGAGGTTCGCGGGTGTGTAACTGCAATTGTCTGGCACGACGGGCAGCAGTTAAAATTAAATCAAAACGGTTACCAATTTTCTCAACAGCATCTTGTACAGTGACGCGAGCCATAATTTATTCCTCATTTGTTTCGCTATTAAATATGTATGATAAAAGACTAACCATCATACTAAAGTGCGGTCGAATTTTCCAGTAATTCATTAATTAGACGTTGATTTTGCTTATATTGATATGTCAAAGTCAATTTCTCCGCTCTTAAAATACTTTTTAAATCCGCCAAAGCCTGTGTGAAATCATCATTTACAATAATATAATCATATTCCGAGTAATGGGAAATCTCACTCACTGCCTTGGACATTCTGTCGGCAATCACCTCTGCGCTATCTTGCCCGCGTCCAACCAAGCGGCGTTCAAGCTCCGGCAACGACGGCGGTAAAATGAAAATACTTTTTACATCCGGCACTTTCGCACGAATTTGTTGTGCGCCTTGCCAATCAATATCTAAAAAGACATCAATTCCTTGAGCTAAATTTGCCTCTATTGCCGGCAATGATGTGCCGTAATAATTGCCGCCGAAGACTTTGGCATATTCCAAAAAAATCCCCTCATCAATTAACTGCTCAAATTCTTCTACTGAAACAAAATAATAATGCACGCCTTCCACTTCGCCTTGACGCGGCTGTCGCGTCGTGTGAGACACGGACACCATCATTCGTTTATGTTCGTCTTGCTGCAATAAAGCCGAAATTAATGATGATTTACCCGCGCCGCTCGGTGCGGAAAGAATGTATAAATTACCCTTTGCCATAACAACCTCCCTGCATTCTGTTGCTCTCATTATTATGCCCCTAACTTAATAAAAAATCAGCAAAAAAGTGCGGTCATTTTTTAACGTATTTTGGTAGTTAAATTTGACATAGATCACAAAAAACTAATCTGTTATAGTTATTTCCGTAGCTTGGTTTCGTTCTCAAAGGAAACCGTGTTATAATTGCAAAGGTGACGGTGAATTAAGTTAACCTCATTAACCTGATAAGCCGTGATAATTTTGTTTAACTTAAAAAATAGGTGAAAATCTTATGGCGATTAAAATTGGTATCAATGGTTTCGGCCGCATCGGTCGCATCGTATTCCGTGCTGCACAACATCGTAACGACATTGAAGTTGTCGGTATCAACGACTTAATTGATGTTGATTATATGGCTTATATGCTGAAATACGATTCAACTCACGGTCGTTTCGACGGTACCGTTGAAGTGAAAGACGGTAATTTAGTTGTTAATGGTAAAACTATCCGCGTAACTGCTGAGCGTGATCCGGCTAACTTAAAATGGAACGAAATCGGTGTTGATATTGCCGTTGAAGCGACAGGTTTATTCCTAGATGACGCAACTGCACGTAAACACATCACTGCAGGCGCGAAAAAAGTCGTGTTAACCGGTCCTTCTAAAGATGCAACTCCTATGTTCGTACGCGGTGTGAACTTCAACACTTATGCAGGTCAAGACATCGTCTCTAACGCTTCTTGTACAACAAACTGTCTTGCTCCGTTGGCTCGTGTAGTACACGAAACTTTCGGCATTAAAGACGGTTTAATGACTACCGTTCACGCAACCACAGCAACCCAAAAAACTGTTGACGGTCCATCTGCTAAAGACTGGCGTGGTGGTCGCGGCGCTTCCCAAAACATTATTCCTTCATCTACAGGTGCGGCGAAAGCTGTGGGCAAAGTATTGCCTGCATTGAACGGCAAATTAACCGGTATGGCATTCCGCGTTCCGACTACTAACGTATCCGTTGTTGACTTAACCGTTAACTTGGAAAAACCTGCAACTTACGAACAAATTAAACAAGCTATCAAAGATGCTGCTGAAGGTAAAACATTCAACGGCGAATTGAAAGGCGTATTAGGTTACACTGAAGATGCAGTTGTTTCTACCGACTTCAATGGCAGTACCGAAACATCTGTATTTGATGCAGATGCAGGTATCGCATTAACAGATACTTTCGTGAAACTTGTTTCTTGGTATGATAACGAAACCGGTTACTCTAACAAAGTATTAGACTTAGTTGCTCACGTTTATAACTATAAAGGTTAATAAAAGTAAGCTAAAAAAAGACCGCACTTTGGTGTGGTCTTTTTATTTGGGCTGTATTATTTGCCTATAATTCTTAATCCCTTTCTATTGGCGTTAACAACATCATAATGTATGTGCATAAGCCTCCCATCTCCCAAATTAATATAAACGTACACTAAAGAGCGGTCTAAAATTAGGTTGTTTTAAGAAAAATCAGACCATTTCTCCAATTGAACGTAAACTTATGTAAATTCAATCTCTAACCGCTAGTATTTTTTACTCCGATTCTCTATATTTGCGCACAATTGTAAGCTCAAATTTAGAACGAAAATGGACCTCGATTTACACTTTATCAATCGTATTCGCCAACAAGCAAAAACGTTAAAAAAATCTACCGCACTTCGTCATAAAGAAAACGGTGAATGGCGAGATATCAGTTGGGAAGACTTTCAGCAACGAATTGATGCTTTATCATTAGCTTTGTTGTCAAACGGCATTGGTGTGCAAGATAAAATCGGCATTTTCGCTCATAATATGCCGAACTGGACAATTAGCGATATTGCGACATTGCAAATTCGGGCTGTTACTGTGCCAATTTATGCTACCAACACTGCGAAACAAGCAGGATTTATTATCAATGATTCAGATATGAAAATCCTGTTTGTCGGTGATCAAGAACAATACGATCAAATATCAGAAATCATTGATCAATGTCCTAATTTAGAAAAAATCGTTGTCATGAAAGATAACGTAGAATTACATAATCAGCCAATTGCTTACCATTGGGAAGATTTTATTAAAACCAATGCGGAAAAATGGCAAAGCGAATTCACTCAGCGTCTGGAAAATAAATGTTTAGAAGATTTATTCACTATCATTTATACCTCAGGAACCACCGGAGAACCAAAAGGCGTGATGTTGGATTATGCTAATTTGGCTCATCAACTAAAAGCGCATGATCTGGCATTGCCTACTGTGGGTCGCAATGATGTTTCTCTTTCTTTCCTACCGTTTTCACACATTTTTGAACGCGCTTGGATCGCTTATATGCTACACCGCGGTACAATTAGCTGTTATTTAGAAAACACTAACGAAGTACGCACAGCACTAACCGAATTACAACCAACATTAATGTGTGCCGTACCGCGCCTTTATGAAAAAATTTATGCGGCGGTATTAGATAAAGTACAAAAAGCACCACCTCACCGTCGTGCGATTTTTAATTGGGCAATCGGTGTCGGACGTAAACATTTTGATGCCATCAGCACACAACAAAACATTTCGCCTTTACTGCATCTGCAATATCAATTAGCGAATAAGTTGGTGCTATCCAAGCTGCGCAGTTTACTTGGCGGACGTATTCGAATGATGCCTTGTGGCGGTGCAAAACTGGAACCAACAATCGGTTTGTTCTTTCACAGCATCGGCATAAATATTAAATTGGGTTATGGCATGACGGAAACCACCGCCACTGTGTCATGCTGGTCGGAACAAGGTTTCAACCCCAATTCTATCGGTACATTAATGCCAAACGTTGAAGTTAAGATCGGTGAAAATAACGAAATTCTAGTACGTGGCGGAATGGTAATGCGGGGGTATTACAAAAAACCTGAAGAAACCGCCCAATCTTTTACTCCCGATGGTTTTCTGAAAACCGGTGATGCAGGTGAAATTGATGCGCAAGGTAATCTGTATATTACCGATAGAATTAAAGAACTAATGAAAACCTCAAATGGCAAGTATATTGCACCGCAATACATTGAAGGAAAAATCGGTAAAGACAGATTTATTGAACAAGTTGCTGTTATTGCCGATGCGAAAAAATATGTTTCAGCTTTAATCGTGCCTTGTTTTGAAGCATTGGAAGAATACGCAATGCAACTGAATATTAAATATCAGGATCGACTAGAATTAATTAAGCACTCGGAAATAATCCGATTATTTGAAAAACGCTTGAGTGAATTACAAAAAGAACTGGCACAGTTTGAACAAATTCAGAAATTTACTCTGCTACCACAAGCTTTCAGCACCGCAATGGAAGAAATTACCCCAACGCTGAAACTACGCCGTAAAGTGATCCTACAACGCTATCGCGAACAAATTGACGCGATGTATAGCTAACAAAACGCACTAAAAACAGACCGCACTTTCCGTGCGGTCTTTCTATTTTAGATTCAATTTCCGGTTTGCTACCAATAATCCCAGTAACCGTGATGATATCCTCGATAACCGTAACGATGATAATAATCTATTCCCGGAGCTAAAATAATCCTAGGTTTAGCCTGTTCTATAACTTTCGCCTTTGGCTCATAATCACTGGAATTTAGAGGTATTTCCACCGCTTTCGGATTTTTCGTACGCTGCTCCCGTGGCACGGTATTACCACTATATACTTTGTTATTATATTCATTCACAGTTTGCATATCTAACGGTGCAGTACGCGTTTGTTCTGGAGCAGAACAAGCCGACAACCAGAAACACGCAAAGAAAATTGCTAAAATTTGCCGTTTTATCATCAATACCTTCCGTTAAATTTCATATAATTCAAGCGGTAAATTATCAGGATCACGGAAAAAAGTAAAACGCTTTCCTGTCAATTCATCCGTTCGGATTGCTTCACATTCAATTCCATTTTCAGTCAAAAAATTCACCGCACTTTGTATGTTTTTTACCTTAAATGCTAAATGTCGCAATCCGCATGCTTCGGGAGAAGTTAAACGTGACGGCGGCTGCGGAAAAGAAAATAGTTCGATTTGGCTGCCGTCGGGAAAACGCAAATCCAGTTTATAACTGTCACGCGAAGCACGATAAGTTTCCGTAATAATTTCCGCCCCAAGAATCTGAGTGTAGAAACGCTTTGATTTTTGATAATCGGAAACGATAACGGCAATATGGTGAAAACCTAAAATCAATGAAGTCATAAAAGAATATCCCTCTCTCAGTTACAATACAACCATTCCAAACTAAAGCTTTTTGTATTCCGGTTATAGAGCTCTTACCCCTCGCGGAACGACGGCTAACGCTGTGACTGCCACTCCTGTCATGACAATAAACATAAGTTGCCCTGAAATAGGATAAAGCTGTCCTGCTATAGCGGTCATCACACCGACACCGGCACAATTAGCCAAGCCATTATAGAGCGATTGCAGCTTTGCCATAGAACTTTGCGGTTGAGTACCAATGTAACGTATAACAGCATAATGCATCAAGGCAAAAGTGAGTGAATGGAAAGTTTGCAGCAAAGCAATCAGCCATAAATTATCGGTTATCGCGAACAAACCCCAGCGAGCAATGGCTCCGATAGTCGCGATATAGAGTAATTTGCTTATTGACCACTTGCGAAATAAACGATTAGAGAAAAAGAATAGGATAATTTCCGCACAAACCGCTAATCCCCATAACAGGCTGGTAGTTTCGACATTGATACCCAATTGTGTCCAATACAGCACACTGTACACATAATAACCGGCATGTGACCCCTGAATTAGAGTGACTGCCATCAGTACACGGAAAGTGATGGGATCTTTCAATAACTCGGTGAATCCGACCGGAGTGGTCACCGTACTTTGATTGTTATCCGCAGGCGCAACGCTTGGCGAAAGCATCTGCATCAGCGCATAGAGAAATAAAAGTGCGGTCAGAATCCACACAATATTTTGGTTGCCGATCACTCCGATCAGATTCCCAAACACCGTTACACCAACCACATATGCTGCCGAACCGATTAATCTCGCTTTGCCGTAATCCAGTTTTACTTGCTGCTGCCAAGTCGTTGCCAATGTATCGGTAATCGCTATTCCCGCTGAATTGAGCATACTGAACAAGCCGATCGCGGCAAACAACAGCCAGAAATTTTCTGTAACAATGCTTATCAATGCCATCACACCGACACTCGCCCAAGCTAAAACACGTAACATCGATAACAAATGATGAGCCTGTTTCACAAAGTTAGCAAACAATAATCCGCCCGCAAAACGAAAAAAATAAGAAGATGCCACTACCAACCCGATAAGCTCCGCGCCATAAGCCTGAGATTTCAGCCAAACGGGGAAAAACGGCACAAATACACCATAAGCGCAAAAATAACCGAAAAAGCTAAGTGATAACCAAATAAAAGGGCGTGGATTCAAAATAATGTCTCCATCTTTTTCGAACGCTCAACACATGCCAACATCGCTTGCTTAACCATATTTTCCAGCTCTTGTGTACAAAACACATTGAGTGCAGCTTCCGTGGTACCACCTTTGGAGGTGACGTTTTCGCGCAAAGTAGCAAAGGAAAATTGCGGATTTTCCACCGCCATTTTGGCCACGCCTAATGCCGATTGTTGCACTAAAAGCCGTGAAGTTTCTTCGTTTAGCCCCATTTCCATCGCCGCTTTTTGCATAGCTTCCATAAACAAGAAAAAATACGCCGGAGCAGAACCTGAAGCCGCAGTTACGCTGTGCATCTCCGCTTCATTTTCGACCCAACAGGTTTTACCTACCGCTCCCATCAATTCCTGAGCAAAAATTTTCAAGCCGACAGGAACCGTTTCTTTAGCAAATAATCCGGCCATCCCTTCTGACACCAATGCCGGCGTATTCGGCATCACACGGATGATGTTATATGCCGACGGTAAAAGTGCGGTCAGTTTTTCAATAGAAATAGCGGCAGCAATGGAAATCACTAGCTTGTCGTAAAAATCCAACGCACTTAAAGGGGCGCATACTTCAGTTATCACTTGCGGTTTAACCGCCAGTAACACCACTTCCGCCTCCTGTACCGCAGCTATATTGTCCGCCGATACCCGTATTCCTTTTTCGGCAAAAACCGCCCGCCGTTCCTCATTCGGATCACACACGATAATTTGCCATGCCGGATAACCACGTTTCAGCAACCCGAATACAATCGCCTGTGCCATATTCCCGCCGCCGATAAAAGCAATTAATTTGTGTTGCATATTTTTTTATTCCTAATTAAGTTACAATGACACCTATTTTTTATATAAATTGGGATAGTGAGTCTCGCCACTCGCTCTCGCCTCCTCTTTGCTAAAGAGGGAATATGAGTCGAAGTGCGGTCATTTTTCGGCCATTTTAAAACTTTCATAAAACCGACCGCACTTTAATCTGCCCTTAAATTTAGACAGACAAATACACTTAAGTTAAATATTGTACTCCATAAAACCCAAAACAAGGACATAAAAATGCACTGGTTCAAAAATGTCATGATCTACCGCCTTACCAAATCTCTCGACTGGACTTCACAAACACTGCAAACTGCTCTTGAGCAAGAGATATTTCACCCATGCGGGCAATCGGACATGAGCAAGTTTGGCTGGACAAATCCACTACGGGGTAGTGAATTGCTCCATTTTTCCGTCGGAAAACAAATTTTACTGCTTGCCCGTAAAGAAGAAAAAATCCTGCCAAACCATGTTGTAAAACGTGAACTGGACGAACGGGTTAACCTCTTGGAAGAAAAAGAAAATCGCAAGTTGAAAAAGACCGAGAAACAAGCGTTAAAAGACGATGTCACCGCGATGTTGCTACCACGCGCGTTCAGTAAAACCCAACAAACGGCAATCTGGATCGATAGCGAAACCAATCTAATCTATGTTGATGCCGCTTCAAGTAAACGAGCAGAAGATACCCTAGCGTTATTGCGTAAATCGCTTGGCTCACTGCCTGTCGTACCGTTGGCGTTTGCCAATGAGCCGACAACGGTGATGACCGACTGGATTGCGCAAGATAATTTGCCCGAATATTTGACCGCACTTGAGGAAGCAGAGCTGAAAGCAGCGGATGATGCGGTGATCTGTTGTAAAAACCACCCGCTGGACAGCGAAGAAATCTTATCCCATCTACAAAAAGGTAAATTAGTAACAAAACTCGCGTTGGATTGGGATGAACATTTAAGTTTCGTGCTGAATGATGACGGTAGTTTAAAGCGGTTAAAATTTGCCGATCAAATCCGTGAGAAAAACGATGATATCCTAAAAGAAGATTACGCCCAGCGTTTTGATGCGGATTTTGTTCTAATGACCGGCGAACTGGCGAAGTTGACCGAAAATTTAATTGATGATTTCGGTGGTGAAAAAGAAAGGTTGTAAATTTATTTTGCACTATTATAATAGTGCAAAAATTCATAACCTGTTTTAAGGAAACTTCATGACTAAAAAACAACATTCTTTATTTGGCGGAGCAATGATTATTGCCGGTGGCACAATTGGCGCAGGAATGCTTGCCAATCCAACTTCTACCGCCGGCGTATGGTTTCTCGGCTCGCTCGTACTATTGGCTTACACGTGGTTTTGTATGACTTCCTCCGGCTTAATGTTGCTGGAAGCTAATTTGCATTACCCAACCGGTGCAAGTTTTGACACCATCGTGAAAGATTTACTCGGGCAAGGCTGGAATGTAATAAACGGTTTGTCGGTGGCATTCGTCCTATATATCCTAACTTATGCCTATATCACTTCAGGTGGTGGGATAACTGAGGGATTTATTAACCAATTACTCAGTTCGGAACAACACACGGTACAAATCGGGCGGGTTTCAGGCTCATTGATTTTCTGTTTGGTGTTGGCGGTTTTTGTCTGGTTTTCCACCAAAGCGGTCGATCGTTTCACTACGGTGCTAATTGGCGGCATGGTGATCGCGTTCATCCTTTCCGTTGCAGGATTGATTTCTTCCGTAAAAGTCGAAGTGTTGTTCGACAGCATGGTTCAGAGCGAACAACAATATTTACCATATATGTTAGGCGCATTGCCGGTTTGCTTAGTTTCATTCGGTTTTCATCAAAATGTACCAAGTCTGGTGAAATATTATGAACGTGATGCCAACCGTGTGATGAAATCGGTCTTCTTCGGTACGGCAATTGCACTGGCAGTCTATGTGCTATGGCAGTTAGCTGTGCAAGGAAATCTACCGCGTGCCGAATTTGCTCCGGTAATTGAGAAAGGCGGTGACATTGCGGTGTTATTACAAGCACTTGGCAAATATATTCAAACGGATTTCATCGCTCTAGCACTCAGATTTTTCGCTTATTTGGCAATTGCCACTTCTTTCTTAGGCGTAACACTCGGTTTGTTCGATTATATTGCTGATTTATGTAAATTCGATGACAGCCGCTCAGGTAGAACAAAAACCGCACTGATTACATTCCTTCCGCCGCTGTTGCTAAGTCTGACTTTTCCATTCGGTTTTGTACTGGCTATCGGCTATGCGGGATTAGCCGCAACAATTTGGGCAGTAATCGTACCGGCATTACTGGCTAAAGCCAGCCGCCGTAAGTTCGCTCAAAGCAACTATCTGGTATATGGCGGTAACTTTATGATTTACTTTGTCATTCTATTTGGCTTATTAAATATTGTCGCACAGCTTGCGATGCAATTCGGCTACTTGCCGGAGTTTAGAGGATAAAATGAAAACCTCCGTGTACGACAATGACGTGTTTTTTGAAAACTATCAAAAACTACGTTCCAATCCAAACAGTTTAAATGAGGTAGTAGAAAAACCGACTATGCTGTCGCTGCTACCTGATTTGCAGGGCAAGAAACTGTTGGACTTAGGCTGCGGCATGGGGGAACATTTACAGCTTTATCTAGCGCATGGCGCGCAGTTTGTGGTAGGTGTCGATTTATCGGCGACCATGCTTACCCAAGCACAAGCAGATTTAACAAAACTCTCTAAAAAATCACCGCACTTTTCGCTTTATCAACTGTCTTTAGAAGAATTAGAACATCTTGATGAGACAGGGTTTGATGTCATTACCAGCTCTTTTGTATTTCATTATGTAGAAAATCTCCCCGCTCTGCTAAATAAGATTTATACTAAACTGAATTCGGGCGGTGTATTGGTTTTTTCACAGGAACATCCGATTACCACCTGCCATAAAACAGGAGAGCGTTGGGAAAAAGGCGTGCCGATAGAGCAGCGTGCTTACCGTTTACGTCATTATCGCGATGAAGGTGAACGACAGCGCAACTGGTTTCAACAGCCGTTCATAACCTACCATCGCACTATAGCGACAATTATGAATCATTTGATTGCAGCGGGTTTTCGTATTGCACGAGTGGAAGAACCGATGTTAGAAAAACAACCGAAATGGCATACGGAATTTAAAGATTTGCAACACCGCCCTCCCCTATTATTTATTAAAGCAGAGAAAATATAATGATAGTCGGTAACGGCATGATGGCAAATGCTTTTGCTATGCGGAAGAATGACGAAAAACATATTATTTTCGCCTCGGGTGTATCGAATTCCACCGAAACCTCACGGGAAGCATTTCTACGTGAAGAACGTTTGCTACGCCATATTATCGAGACCTACCCCGACAAAATAACCGTTTATTTCAGCACTTGCGGTATTTATGATAGCACGCTCCACAACTCGCCTTATATTCACCATAAACTGGAAATGGAACGCCTGCTACGCAAGCATTCTCAAACGTTTATTATTTTTCGTTTACCGCAAGTGGTTGGACACACACATAGCCCGACACTAATTAATTTTCTGTATCATAAAATTATTAATCAGCAGCCCTTTGAACTATGGTCAAACAGTAAACGCAATCTGATTGATGTACAAGATGTGGTGAAAACCGTTAATTATATTTTAGATCATCAATTATTTATTAATCAGATCGTAAATCTGGCTGCTCCATACTCGAATAGCATTGATGACATTATCGCGATTCTCGAACGTTTAACGCAAAAACGGGCAGTTTATCAACGCCTACTTAAAGGCGGTTCCTATAACATTGACTTAACGCAAATTCAGGATATTTATCGGCGATTGGGTATTAATTTCGGTGCAAATTATACGGAAGATGTGATCCGTAAATATTATACACAAAATGAAATTTGCACCTTGAATTTGTCACGGTAATCTTTTTTGCTAAAAAACTGAGAAAAAAAGCTTGCAAGCAGTATAAAGTTTAAGTATCTTAATTATCAGTTAATGATTAAGGATTTTAGCATGAAATTTAACCGCACTTCACACCATCATCACCGTTTACCTGAATAATCTTTCGGGCATTCGGCGTGTTCGGGAGATAACTTCCGAGTACGAGTGAAATGCAGACATAATCAATCACCGTTTAAACAACCCCTCGGAAGGCAACTTTCGAGGGGTTTTGCGTTTTTAGGTTTTAACAAAATGAGTGCAACAACATGACTGACAAAAAACGTTTACGCATCGCCATGCAAAAGAAAGGACGCTTAAGCAAAGACTGTGCGGAATTGCTGAGCCAATGCGGCGTGAAAATTAATTGGAACGAGCAACGCTTGATCGCTTATTCGGAAAATATGCCTATTGAAATCTTGCGCGTGCGTGATGACGACATTCCCGGCTTGATCTTTGACGGCGTGGCGGATCTCGGTATTATCGGTGAAAACGTGCTGGAGGAAGAAGAATTAGGGCGCTTAGCAGCCGGAGAAACGGTCGCTTATAAAAAACTGCGTCAGTTGGATTTCGGTGGTTGTCGTTTATCTTTAGCAATTGATCGCGATCAGCAATACAACGGCGTACAGGATTTCGCCAATGCCCGCATTGCCACCTCCTACCCGAATTTACTCAAACGTTACATGAAAACACAAAACGTGCCGTTCAAAAGCACGTTACTGAACGGCTCCGTGGAAGTTGCCCCTAGCGCAGGGCTTGCCGATGCCATTTGCGATTTAGTGTCCTCCGGCGCAACCTTAGAAGCGAATGGATTGAAAGAAGTGGAAGTGATTTACCGCTCCAAAGCCTGTTTAATTCAACGCGCCGAACCTTTAAGCCGCGATAAACAAATTCTGGTAGATAGACTGCTCACCCGCATTCAAGGCGTGCAACAAGCCGCCGAATCCAAATACATCATGCTACACGCGCCGAAAAATAAACTTGAAGAAATCACCG
>CAJPST010000016.1 GCA_905373425.1 uncultured Mesocricetibacter sp. | reverse complement strand
TTCATTTTAAGAATGAATGCGTAAATTTATGAGTCAATGGAGTTTTAATTATGCAAAAAATATTCAAAGTATTGCCTTTGGTTCTTGCCACCTCAACAGCAATGGCCTACGAGCAAGATAAAACCTATCAATTTACAGTGCTTCATTCTAATGATACGCACGGGCATTTCTGGCCAAATGATAAAGGCGAATATGGTTTTGCCGCACAAAAAACATTGGTGGACAGAGTTAAAAAAGAAGTAGAGGCGAAGGGTGGTTCGGTAGTGCTTTTACACGCGGGCGATATTAATACCGGCGTGCCGGAATCGGATATGCAAAATGCCGAGCCGGATATTATGGCGATGAATGCGATTGGTTATGAGGCAATGGCGCTTGGTAATCACGAATTTGATGGCCCGTTGCAGATATTGGATATGCAGGAAAAATGGGCTAAATTCCCGTTCTTGTCTGCCAATGTTTTCTATAAATCAAACGGTAAGCCGTTGGTTAAGCCTTACACCGTATTAGATAAGCAAGGGTTGAAAATTGCTGTGGTTGGTTTAACTACGGAAGATACGGCCAAATTAGGTAACCCGGAATATCAAGGTAATATTAAATTTACCGATCCCACAACAACCGCAAAATCCACCTTAAAAGAAATTAATAAAACCATTAAGCCGGATGTGCGCATCGCATTAACTCATATGGGCTATTATTACGATGGTAAACATGGCTCCAATGCCCCTGGTGATGTCAGTCTTGCACGTAATTTAGACAAAGGTGCATTTGATATGATTATCGGTGGTCACAGCCATGATCCTATTTGTGTGGATGAAAAAGGCGTGTGGATTAAAGATCACAAACCAACTGATACTTGCAAGCCTGATTTCCAGAATGGCACATGGATTATGCAAGCCTATGAGTGGGGTAAATATTTAGGCCGCGCTGATTTTGAGTTCAAGAACGATGAATTAAAATTAGTGAATTACCAATTAATTCCGGTGAATTTAAAACAAAAAGTGAAAAAAGCTGATGGTTCTACGGAATATGTGCTTTATGGTGAAGAAGTGGCTCAAGATCCGGAAATGGTGAAGTTATTGAAACCTTACCAAGATAAAGGTGACAAGCTACTTAACGTCAAAGTGGGTGAGCTGAAAGGCAAATTAGAGGGTGATCGTACTATCATTCGTTTTGAACAAACCAATTTAGGCCATTTCATTGCCGAAGCACAGCGCCAGCGGGCAAAAGCCGATGTCGGCATCATGAACTCCGGTGGGGTGCGTGATTCTATTCAACCGGGCGATGTGACTTATAAAGATATTTTGAAGGTTCACCCATTCGGTAATATCGTCAGTTATGCAGAATTAAGTGGCCAAGAATTATTGGATTACTTAAATGTGGTGGCGCTAAAAGAAGTCGATTCCGGTGCCTATGCACAATATGCCGGTATCAGCATGGTCGTAGATCGCCAAAATAAACGGGTAGAAAATGTGAAGATTCAAGGCAAACCGTTAGACTTGAAGAAAACCTACCGTTTATCTGTGCCAAGTTATAATGCTGCAGGTGGTGATGGCTATCCGTTGTTGACCAAAAATCCGACTTACGTCAACACCGGTTTTATTGACGCAGATGTGCTGAAGAAATTCTTTAGTGATAATTCACCGATTGACGCTACTAAATTTGAGCCGAAAGATGCTGTAGTGTTCAAATAAAGTAAAAGTTATGTCGTTCGATTTAAGTGAAATGTAACAGCAAATTACCCAAATTGACCGCAGTTTGTCGAAGCTGCTTTCCGAACGTTATCACCTAGCGTTTGATGTGGTGCGTAGTAAAGCAATTATACAGAAGCCGTTGCGTGATGCCGTGCGTGAAGAGCGGTTGAAAACTGCTGCGGATTTGGTGTGGTATTCAGGGCTAATCTACCTCAGCCCCAAAAATAATTCATGATTGAATTAAAAAGGAGGAGGCGCTATGCATAGTGAAATACAAAAACGTTATTTATTTTCCCAACAACTGGCTAAGGAAGTAGGGAAAATCGCACTAGATTTTTATTTAAATCGAACGCGGCTGGAAATTCAATATAAACAAGGCGAACAACAGGATTTAGTTAGTATCGCGGATAAAACAGTTGAGGAGAAAATTAAATCCGCGCTACAACAACACTTCCCTGACGATGGTTTTTTAGGTGAAGAATCAGGAGCAGATAATCCGGAGCGTGAATTTTGTTGGGTCGTCGATCCCATTGACGGCACCAGCTCATTTCTATACGGCTTGCAAGCATGGTGTATTTCCATCGCTGTTTTACACAATAAACAGATTGTTGCAGGTGTGATCTTTGATCCATTACATAATGAATTATTTCGTGCTACTGTAGGCCAAGGGGCATTTTTAAATGATGAGCCGATACATACGGCAAAAGCAACCTCTCTACAGCAAGGTATGATGGGACTTGGCGTTTCTCAGCGAGTTAAACCGGAAACATTTACCCCCGTTCTACACCAAATTCTGCTCGACGGCGGAATGTTTGTCCGTAACGGTTCCGGCGCTCTCATGCTGGCTTATGTAGCAGCAGGTCGCTTGATAGGTTATTTTGAACCGCACATTAACGCATGGGACATCGCGGCAGGTATTATATTGATTAATGAAGCCGGTGGAAAAACCAATGATTTCTTACAAAACGATGGGTTAATCAATGGAAACTACATTTTGGTAGCCTGTTCCGACGCAGTTTTCACAAGATTGCTCAACATCAAAAATACATTAACTGAAAAAGGTGATTAATATGGGACACTTCTTACATAACTTCCGCATTATTAGTAGAAAAAATATGTGAGGCAAAGGGATTTTATACGGCGTACATAAATTCTTCTGTCATTGATTATAACTCATCTTTATGCACTATCAATTATCTACCTAAAAATGCACCTATCGGATCAAGTTCTTTTTATGTTCTGGATTGATTCCTCTAATGCTATTCACATCTACCCGTATTCTTATAATAATCTATATATGCGCCAATAGACGAACTTGAATTAATATGCGACCAACGGAGAGTTAGGTTTTCCGGATGCTTATGCCAATCACTTGAACCCTTACACGGCACAATTATGGCAACAGGCTCCAAAGGGCATAAGAGGCGTACAAATTTATGACTTTATTACGGAAAGCTTGAGTCGACAGTTATTGGAATTAAATTTTAGGTAAAATTATTAGGAGCCCCACCAACAGTCGGAATACAAGAATGTTGTCGTGTTCCGACTGTTAACATCACAAATTTCACATCCAAATTCATAAACAAACTTTCCCATAGGGTAGAAAATTAGCCTAACTCATATATAATTAAATGAAATATTTATTTTATAGAGTGAATAAATGCAAGAAACTTCCCAATTAAGCAACTTACAAGATGAAATTAGACAGCGTTATGATAGTTTGAGCAAAAGATTAAAACAGGTTGCTCAATATGTATTGGATAATAACAATAGTATCGTGTTTGATACCGTAGCCACCATAGCCGAACGCGCTGATGTTCCACCCTCCACGTTAATTCGATTTGCCAATGCATTCGGCTTCGACGGTTTTAATGAAATGAAACAAATCTTCCGCGAAAACCTAATGGAAGAAACGTCCAACTACACCGAGCGACTACAACTTTCCCGCAAACTTGCAGAAAACGAACCGCCGGAAACTTCTCGTGATATTTTAAATATTTTTGCGCAAGCTAATTCACAGGCACTGCAAAAACTTGCAGCCCAAACATCGACGCAACAACTAAAACAGGCTGTCGATATTCTGAAAAATGCTAATAATATATTTATTATCGGTTTAAAACGTTCTTTCAGTATCGCTTGTTATTTAGATTATGCTTTACATCATTTAGACTGTCGTTCTTTTGTCATTAACGGATTAGGTGGCATGTTTGATGAACAGTTGAATCAAGTGAAAAAAGGGGATGCTGTGGTGGCAATCAGCTTCTCGCCTTATGCACAGGAAACGTTAAATATTATGAATGTTACCGCACAGAAAGGCATTAAACAAATTGCAATCACAGATAGCCAAATCAGCCCGTTATTAATGTTTAGTGATGTTTCATTTGTGATAAAAGAAGCGCAAGTCAAAGGCTTCCGCTCACAATGTGCTTCAATGACATTAGTGCAAACCTTGGCTATAGCATTAGGTTTTGAGAAAGAGAAAAAGGCATAGTAAAAAACAGCATAAAATATGATAGAGGAGATGAATTATGTCAATATGGCAAAAAATCAAACAACTTTGGCTAGACTGGCTTGAAGAACAAAAACGTTACAATTTAGAACTAGCCGAAAAAGCAAAAAAAGGTCAAACAAAAAGTGATTCATTGTTTGATAATCGAATGAATCCCGCAACTGGTTTAAGAATGAGGGGTGGGGTAGATTCTGGCGGTAATCATTATGGGTATTCTTCTGATGATGATTAATTTTATTACGGTATGAGGTGATTTATGAGTGGAATAAACAAAGTCATTATTGTTGGTCGTTTAGGTAACGAACCGAAACTACGCACCATGCCAAACGGTGAAGCGGTTGCCAATATTAGTGTGGCGAGCGTAGAAAATCTGTAGAATGGCATTATTATCTTTTTAAAAGGCATAGTAGAAAACGCTCAAAAATATGACCGCACTTTTATCTGCTATGCCTTCTTTCACTTATGATTTACAACTGCACTTATTGAAGTGGGTTTAGCCATGTTTTTTCAAAATGGCGTACATCTCATCTTTCAAACGCAATTTTTCTTTTTTTAGATTTTCCACTTCGAGCGGCGTGCCGATTTCAATGTGGGTTTCAATGTTTTTGATGCGTTGATCTAAGTCGTTATGCTGCTCAAATAACCGAGCAAAATGTGCATC
The DNA here is from genome assembly GCA_905373425.1 of uncultured Mesocricetibacter sp. Classification (GTDB taxonomy): domain Bacteria; phylum Pseudomonadota; class Gammaproteobacteria; order Enterobacterales; family Pasteurellaceae; genus CAJPST01. Next base: position 14,055 of record CAJPST010000016.1, on the reverse strand, counting down.
TTCAGTTTTAAGTTGGGTGATTAAATCGCGAAATTCCGGAAACATACAATACCTCTTAAATTTTAATTAAACAGAAAAGCGTATAATTTTTTCTTATATTACCTAAATTTAAAAATAAAAACTGTGGATTAGATCACAAATTTGAAAAAATGCCAATCTTTGTAATAACTCCGATGAAAATCATGATTTTTTCGCTAAGTTATTTATAGCCGATTTAGCAAGCATGGCGATTCGTTCAAAATCCCCCTGTTTGATAGCCTCACTAGGCACAAACCAAGTACCACCTACACAAAGGACATTTTCCAGAGCCAGGTAATCCGGATAATTTTTTTCATTGATACCGCCTGTCGGACAGAATTTTATCTCGGGGAATGGACCGAAAAAAGCTTGCAAGGCTTTAGTGCCACCGTTAATTTCCGCCGGAAAGAATTTTAAATAAGACAATCCGTATTGGCTAGCAAGCATTAATTCCGATGGCGTAGCGATACCCGGAATAAAAGGTACGGCATATTCGGTGCTTTTTTGTAGTAAAGATTCCGTCAGTCCGGGGCTGATAATAAACTCGGCTCCGGACTCGACTGCTTGTGCATACTGCGTTGCATTGACCACAGTTCCGGCTCCGACAATAGCATTAGGCACTTGCTCTTTCACCATTCGGATAGCTTCCAGCCCGTATTCTGTTCGTAAGGTAATTTCTAACACCCTTACTCCTGCATTAACCAAGGCACTCGCTAATGGTACTGCATCTTTTAGCTGTTTAATCGCAATCACCGGAATAATAGGTGAAGCCGTCAATACCTCAAATGCAGAAAGTGCGGTCGTTTTTTTCATCATTTTCATCCTCTTTTATAGTATAACTTCGCTTTTGAATATAGCGGGTTGACAGCTAAATCACTGAGCGTTTTCAGCGGTGATCGTTTTTCAATTATATTTTCTCCGTTATGCGAGTGTAGCCCCAACAGAAGCTCATCTTTGAATCTTTTGCAATTGTGAGTCATTTTTAATTTCTGTTTAATGCTAACATTCAATGGATGCAAGTAGGCTAAATACCTTACAAGCCGTTTAAGTGCGGTCAGTTTTTTCGCTATTTTGGCAGGCTTGAACACCAAATGCTGTTTATCGTAGGCAATATCCAAATGCCAGTGCACAAGACCTTCAATCGCCCAATGCGAAGCGATGCACCCGCTTAATAATCTAGTATTTAGATCTAAACTGCTTAAATAAAAATGTGTTTTTGGCTGAAAGGGACTGCTCAGCTTTATTTGAAAAATACTCTTAATCTTGCGCCAGCTTAAATTTTCCGACAACCAATTTGATGTCCCCAGCTTCCGGTATTCCCGATAATGATTAACCGCACATAATTCATTATGACTTTCAATGTATTTAGATTTCTCCCTGTTTGCTTTATGAAAGTAAGCCATTAATTCTTCAGTAAATTTTTTATAATTTTGTTTCAATAGTATAATATATTCGCCTTTCTTTTGGATGATTTTATTGGCAATCTTCTTTTGTGTATTTTTGGCATAAACGGTAATAAGTGCATTACGAATGATTAAGGCATCTAAAATTTCCAAGACTGCCTGTTGCTCATTACGTTTCACATTCAATTTATGCTGTGTTATAACAAATTTGAACTGCCTAATGCAGATACTGACGGTATTTAATGCCTTTTGGATAGCGGGAGGAAACCGAAGACAGCGATATGTAATTTCAGGTGAGCGCCGGGAACGGCGGAGCTGGTTGAGAAAGTTAATAAATATGTTGTAGAAATGAACAGGGGCAATACGGCTAATCAAAATTTCTAAAATTCGGCTTGGAGGAATACCGCCGGAATACGATCGGTATTTTTTTAGCCAATTTAGATTTTTCAGCCCAAACCGCTCAATTTCAACGCTATTTTTAGCACCTGAAATCACCGCGCTAGTAATCAAAAACACTAACTCAATAAAATTATACGAAGAAGACGTTGCCTGTCGTACGGGTTCTAATGTTAAGCCCTCTAAGTCCATTTCTATCTCTTATTTTTGTTTTTATTATGCAAATATAGTAGAGTTTTTTATTGATAAATTCTATGTAAAAGGCGCCATATTATTGTGACTTTGATCACATTCTTGCTATTATTTTAGTTTTTACAAAGCTATGGTTTAACGATACCATACACCAATTAACCGCTTAGGGGGAATTATGGCAAAACATTGTACAAAAGATGATGAGGAAGATAATGTTATCCGTTTGGATAAGTGGCTGTGGGCTGCGCGCTTCTATAAAACCCGTAGTATAGCTAAAGAAATGATTGACGGGGGCAAAGTGCATTACAACGGACAGCGTAGTAAACCGAATAAAACAGTGGAAGTCGGTGCAATAATTAAGTTGCGTCAAGGCAACGATGAAAAAGAAATAAAAGTAACCGCACTTTCCGCTCAACGTCGCGGCGCGCCTGAGGCACAATTACTATATCAGGAAACCGAACAAAGTGTTGAAAAACGCGAAAAACTAAAACTTGCCCGTAAGATCAACGCGATGCCACACCCTGATCGCCGTCCGAATAAAAAAGAACGCCGCGACTTACTTAAATTTAAATATCAAGACGAAGGGTTGTGATTATAGAATTCGGTACCATATAAAGGGAAATAACATCAGAGCTATGCAAGCCAAGCTATTTGCGTTTTATTTAATCAACGCAGGACAACACAAGTATGTGTGATTATCAAAAGTGCGGTGAATTAGGAAAACGATTTTAAAACTCACAAAAACTCTACCGCACTTTGAATCAATCCCTAATAAAATTTCCGCTAGAGCAACCCACATAGAGAAAACTTTAAGAAAGTAAAAGATAACTCAAATTTAGCAATAGGAAAAATAATGAACGATAACGACAAACTCTACCGCTACCTATTCCAAAACCGTGCAGTCCGCGGTGAATGGGTACGCCTCAATCAAACTTTCAGTGACACACTAAACACTCACCTCTATCCAAAAGCCGTGCAAAATCTGCTTGGTGAAATGATGGTAGCGACAAACTTACTCACTGCCACACTAAAATTCAATGGCAATATTACCCTACAAATTCAAGGCAGCGGCCCATTGAAACTGGCGTTAGTAAACGGAACTGACGATCAAAAAATTCGTGCTCTAGCGCGCCTACAAGGGGAAATTCGAGAAGACATGAATTTGATGGAAATGGTCGGAAAAGGCGTGTTAGTCATTACTATCGCACCAACGGAAGGTGAGCGTTATCAAGGGGTTATTTCCCTAGATAAGCCGACAGTTACCGAATGCTTGGAAGAGTATTTCGCCCGTTCAGAGCAGTTACAAACCTATCTGCTGATTCGAACCGGGGAATTTAATGGTGAACCGGTAGCTGCGGGGATGTTATTACAGGTGATGCCTGACGGTTCAGGTTCACCGGAAGATTTTGAACATTTGATGACACTTACCGCCACGGTAAAAGACGAGGAAATTTTTGGTTTAAGTGCAGAAGAACTACTCTATCGTCTTTACCATGAAGAAACCGTGGAAATTTTCCCACCACACAAAGTGCAATTTTACTGTGGTTGCTCACAAGAGCGCTCTGGGGCTGCTTTGTTATTGCTTCCTGATGAAGAAATCAATGATATTCTCCAAGAACATAACGGAAGTATTGATATGCAATGTGAATGTTGCGGCACACATTATTTCTTCAACAAAGAGACTATTAGCCGACTAAAACAGGGATAGAAAATCACCCGCACTTTATGTTATTACATTTGATGACACAAAGTGCGGTCAAAAAATAATAGCTTTTAGATTATTTTAATCCTATTTGATGGCGGATTTTTCTCAGTAATAAGAATAACCAAGGCCATAAAATACCGCTAATGATCGCACCAAAGATTTCCTGGGAATGAAACTGCGGATCATTAAGTAGTAATTCGATCAGAAACACACCCGAACGCACGGCAAAAATAAAAAGAATAACTAAAAGACTTTGTAACCACAGAGATAAATTGCGAATTAATTGGTGATTAAGCGCAATAAAATAAGTAAATACGGATAATACCAATGCATGAATGCCTAAGGTAGAGCCAAGCACTAGATCCCAAACCAAACCGAGAGTAAAAGCGCAACCAATATTTACTTTGCGGGGAACTGCCAATACCCAGTAAAGCAATGTCAAGACAAGCCATGCCGGTTTGAAGCCTTGAAAGCCGGCAGGCCAAGGTGCAATCTCCATCACTAACGCAATAATGAAAAGAGAAATCAGCACAAACCATTGAAAGAAGAAGCGTCCTTGCATTATTCCTCCTTCCCTAATGGGTCAGACTCCGGATCGATAATTCCATTATTTATTTCAGCCGGTAAATTTTCTGTTGGTAAACCTTCATCGCGGGAATGCGGTTGTCCCTCTTGTTCCTCAGCGACCTGATTTTTTTTCTGTTGTTTAGCACTGTTTTTTAAACGTTGCTGGACAGTCCTACGCACTTCTTCAGGTGAAAGAGACTGAACTTTTCGCATATCTTCGACTGTCGGCCACAAAAGCAAAACATAACGAAGCCGTTCTAAAGATGCGAGAGGTTTGACATTCACTGTGGCAAAATAATTGGAAGCATCGCGCGAAACATTTTCAACAATCCCCACCGGATACCCTTCAGGGAAGCGCCCGCCTAATCCGGAAGTAACCAGCAAATCACCTTTTAAAATATCCACCGATCGCGGTACATTATCTAACATGAGTTCGTCGCTACGCCCCGTTCCACTGGCAATCACACGCACATCGTTACGTAATACCTGCACAGGAATCGAGTGAGTAACATCACTTAATAGTAATACGCGGCTACTGGTTTCCCCGACGGCAATAACCTGGCCAACGACACCTTTTTCATCAATTATAGGTTGGCCGACATAGACTCCGTCGCTTTGGCCTTGATTAATGACAACCTGCTGACGGTAAATGTCCGTTTCGGTAGTAAGAATTTCGGCTATTTTCTTATATTCATCAGTACGTAACGGAGAGTTGAGCAATAAGCGCAGACGTTGATTTTCCACTTTTAATTGATCGAGCAGTAATAAGTCGGCATTTTTCTCCCGTAATTGCTCTTTAAGAACCTTATTTTCAATCTGTAATTTATTGGTATCAATTAAATTATCCGAAACTCCGTCCAATACGGTACGAGGGGTATTAGCAAGATAATATAAACCGCCCACCGCAGTTTCCATAATACTGCGGGCTTGAATCATCGTGGTATTTTGACCATCAGACAACATCAATCCAATAGACGCAGCGACAGCTAACACGAGGCGAAGCCCCAAAGAGGGAGACTTTCCAAAAGTAGGATTCATAGCTATAAACACAAAACGGAATTAATGTGTGATCAAAAAAACTTAGATTATTTCAACCGCACTTTAACACCCGCTTTAGATAAGATCATCGCTAAAAATATCACCGCCGTGCACATTAATCATTTCAAGTGCTTCTCCGCCACCACGAGCTACGCAAGTTAACGGATCCTCGGCAATAATTACCGGTACGCCAGATTCTTTTGAAAGAAGGATATCAATGTTACGTAACAATGCACCACCGCCGGTTAACACCATGCCTCGCTCATAAATATCCGCAGCATGTTCCGGCTTACATTCTTCCAATGCGGTACGCATGGCAACAACAATACCGTTAAGTGGCTGCTGAATAGCCTCCAGTACATCACGTGAAGTAAGTTTGAATGAGCGAGGAGCACCTTCGGCAAGATTTAACCCATGCACTTCAATTTCTAAGATTTCATCATCATCTTGAATATATGCCGTACCGATTTCTTTTTTAATTCGTTCAGCGGTAGATTCACCGATAATACAACCATAAGTACGACGGGCATAAGCAATAATAGCTTCATCAAAACGATCGCCCCCAATGCGTACGGAGGAGGAATAAGCAACGCCGTTTAATGCTAAAACCGCAATCTCTGTTGTACCGCCACCAATATCAATAACCATTGAACCGATTGGTGTTGAGACCGGTAATTTTGCTCCAATTGCTGCTGCCATAGGCTCTTCGATCAGATAAACTTCTCGCGCACCAGCACCAATAGCGGACTCTTTAATTGCACGACGTTCTACCTGTGTCGCTCCGGCAGGAACACAAATTAATACGCGCGGACTAGGGTATAAAAAATTACCTTTATGCACAAGTTTAATAAAATGTTGCAACATTTTTTCTGTTACAAAGAAATCGGCAATAACACCGTCTTTCATCGGCCGAATAGCATCAATCGTATTTGATGTCCGACCAAGCATCATTTTGGCATCTTTACCTACAGCCACCAAACTCTTTGTACCACCTTGACCTTGGCGAACTGCAACCACAGAAGGCTCATCCAGAACGATTCCTTGGCCTTTAACATAAATTAACGTATTTGCCGTACCTAAGTCGATGGATAGGTCGTTGGAAAACAGACCACGAATTTTTTTAAATAACATAAGAATTCCGCTATAAATTTAAGCCACACTAGGGCATTACATTGAACATACAAAAAATTGTGTTAAATGTATCAAAAAATCAGCCTTTATGACAGCAAATTTTATACGAAATTGCTCAAAACCGACCACAGTTTTTCATTTGTAGTAGTACACAGGTATTTTTTAAAGGTTATCAGTTTAAAATTCTGGACCCTACTATTAAGGTCGACAATTTAAATTGAATTTGAAATATTCAGAATTTTTTATCGCACTTTTAGTGCAATATCGATCTTTACATCCAAGCGTTATTGCGGATAATTCCGACTGCAATACCTTCTATTTCAAAACGCTCCTGCTGTTTAAGATCCACCACAATTGGCTCGAACTCTTCATTTTCTGCATGTAGGTAGATAACGTCTCCCTTGCGCTCAAAACGCTTCACTGTTACTTCATCTTCAATGCGGGCGACAATAACCTGTCCGTTACGTACATCTTTTGTACTGTGTACCGCTAGTAAATCACCATCTAAAATGCCGATATCTTTCATAGACTGTCCGTAGACTTTCAACAAAAAATTGGCCTGCGGCTTGAACATATCAGCATCGACGCGATAGGTACCTTCAATATGCTGTTCGGCTAAAATCGGCTCGCCTGCCGCAACACGGCCAATTAATGGCAAACCTTCAATTTCATCAGAAGCTTCAGTTTGCAGCAACAATCGGATTCCTCGTGACATTCCCGAGACAATTTCAATAGCCCCCTTACGGGCTAATGCTTTAAGGTGTTCTTCCGCCGCATTCGGAGAGCGGAAACCCAACTCCCGTGAAATTTCGGCACGCGTCGGCGGCATTCCGGTAGTTTCAATATGGTACTTTAAAAAATTAAAAACTTCTTGTTGGCGTTCAGTTAGATTTTTACTCAGTGTTTTCATACTTACCTCTGTTTTTTTATACAGGATTTATGAGATTATATACACACTGAAAGAATTTGCAATACTTATTTGAAAATAGCTCACCTTCTTCTTTATTCTCAACTAATTAACATACTGTATAACTAATATCTAGCCTTCCACTATCTCTTGTGCGTAACAATATTTTTTATGTTAAAATAAGTACACTTTTATTCAACCAAAGGACATTCTTACTTATGGCTGGCTGCTTAAACTTATACCGTAAAATTTTAGAATTACCTTTATCATTTTTGGTTAAAAATAATCCGATCCCTCAACATCCCGTTGAAGAATTAACGCTTAATACCACACAGCCGATAGTGTATGTACTACCTTACACATCCCAAACGGATTTGCTTATTTTCCGTAACAACTGTTTGGCTTTAGGTCTGCCCGATCCTCTTGAAAATAATGACATTGAAGGTGCAATTCTGCCAAGATTCGTTTTTTTAGATGAAGGCCACCAATTTTTTAAATCTAAAGGGGCAAAAAAAGAGACTTATACAATCTTTAATAAATATCTAGAGTTGCACCGCACTTTGCCGGAATTAGACGTACAGTTAATTCCGGTTTCCGTATTATGGGGACGTGCGCCGGGACAGGAAGATAAAATTAGCTTACCTAAATTACGCTTATTGAACGGCATTCAAAAAACTATTGCGGTAATGTGGTTCGGGCGTGATACGTTTGTACGTTTCTCGCAAGCAGTTTCATTGCGTTACATGGTGAACGAACACGGTTCTGATGAAAAAATTGCACAAAAATTAGCCCGTGTGGCAAAAATGCACTTCGCCAAACAACGTATTTCAGCTATCGGGCCACGCTTACCAAATCGTCAAGCAATGTTTAACAAATTATTGCAATCACCTGTTATTTTGCAAGCCATTGAAGACGAAATGAAAGCAAAAAATATCAACAAGGAAAAAGCCAGTCAAGAAGCTCAAAAAATCCTTGAGGAAATTGCGGCAAACGTGAGTTACGAGCACTTACGCATGGCCGATCGTTTCCTTCGCTGGTTATGGAATAAGCTATATCAAGGTATTAACGTACAAAATGCTGATCGCTTGCGGAAGCTCGCACTTGAAGGCCAGGAAATCGTTTATGTGCCATGCCATCGTAGCCATATTGATTATTTATTACTTTCTTATGTCTTATATCATCAAGGTTTAGTGCCTCCGCATATTGCTGCTGGAGTGAACCTAAACTTCTGGCCTGTGGGTGGCATTTTCCGCCGCTGGGGGGCATTTTTTATTCGTCGTACATTCAAAGGAAATCGGCTGTACTCCACCATTTTCCGTGAGTATTTAGCCGAATTGTTTCATCGCGGCTACTCCGTTGAGTTCTTTATTGAAGGAGGACGTTCACGTACCGGACGCTTATTGTCACCTAAAACCGGTATGGTTTCCATGACATTGCAAGCATTACAGCAAGGGCAAACTCGGCCGATCACCATTGTGCCCGTATATGTGGGTTATGAACACGTCTTAGAGGTAGACACTTACGCCAAAGAATTGCGCGGAGCAGCAAAAGAAAAAGAAAATGCAGGGTTGGTGTTGCGCGTTATTAAAAAACTGCGTAATTTAGGCAAAGGTTATGTGAATTTTGGTGAGCCAATCCCGTTAAATAATTACCTAAACCAACACCATCCTGAATGGAAAGATAGCCTTGTCGATGAACGCCCGGTTTGGTTTAACAAAGCGGTGAATAACATCTCACAGCAAGTAATGATTAATATTAATAATGCAGCAGCAGTGAATGCAATGAATTTAACCGGAACTGCATTATTATCCTCCCGTCAGCGCGCCCTCAGCCGTGAACAATTACTGGAACAACTGGATAGTTATTTGCAATTATTGCGTAATGTGCCGTATTCAACCGACGTCATCGTGCCGGATGAAAACCCGGAGGATATGTTAAAACATGTGTTAGGTCTTGATCGTGTCGGCATTATCTTGGAAAAAGATAATTTTGGTGAGATTGTGCGTTTAGAGCGTAATTCTGCAGTGTTGATGACTTATTATCGCAATAATATTCAACATTTATTTGTATTACCTTCTTTAGTAGCTAGCATTGTATTGCACTACGAAGCGATTCAGAAAGATTTGATTCTGGATGCAGTGAGTAAAATTTATCCGTTCTTAAAAGGAGAATTATTCTTGCATATTGAAATGCATGCGCTGCAAGAGCGGATTGAAAACATCATTGCTGAATTGCATCGTCAAGAGTTAATCAAGTGTAACGATAATTTACTCAGCATCAACCGCCCTCGTGTACGTGGCTTACAATTATGGTCTGCAGGTGTACGTGAAATTTTGCAACGTTACCATATTTCAGTCAGCTTATTGCTGAATGATCCAAACATTCCACGTAGTAGCCTAGAAAAAGAAAGCCAGTCCATCGCACACCGGTTATCGGTATTGCATGGTATTAATGCACCTGAGTTCTTTGACAAAGCAGTTTTTTCCGCATTTATCACCAGTTTGAAAGAAAATGCGTATTTTACTGATGATGGTAAAGCCAATAGCCAGAAATTACTAGACCTCAGCGCCATTCTTAATCGTATTATCTCCGCCGAAGTGAATTTGACTATTCAAAGTGCGGTCGAAAAATCGGAAGATTCTTCAAATGATGACAAAGAAGATAGTAAAGTAGAAGATAATGCATGAGCGGTGCAAAATAAAAAAGGCTTGGAATTCCAAGCCTTTCTTTTTACGTTTTCTTTTGCCGGATTGGCAACAATAAACTTATTAATCGCCCAAACGTTCTCTGATACGTGCAGATTTACCTGAACGCTCACGTAGATAGTAAAGTTTCGCTTTACGCACATCACCTTTACGTTTCACAACGATACTATCAATTACCGGAGAGTGGGTTTGGAATACACGTTCAACACCAACACCGTTAGAAATTTTACGTAATGTAAAGGCACTGTGTAATCCACGATTACGAATTGCGATAACTACGCCCTCAAAGGCTTGTAGACGTTTTTTGCTACCTTCTACAACCCACACTTTTACTTCTAACGTGTCACCTGGGCGGAAACTTGGTAAGTTTGACTTTAATTGTTCTTGTTCGATTTGTTTAATGATGTTGCTCATTATTTAATCCTTGTTTAGATCCTAGATTTAACTGATTAACTGTTATGCTCGGCTTGCACCTGTTGCAACAGTTTCCGTTGTTCGTCAGTCAGAGCTAGGCTTTCCAGTAGCTCAGGGCGTCGTAACCATGTTCGCTCCAACGATTGTTTCAATCGCCATTTACGAATTTCCGCATGGTTGCCCGACATCAGCACGGGTGGAACGGTTAAACCGTCTAACACTTCGGGACGAGTATAATGCGGGCAATCTAACAACCCGTCAGCAAAAGAATCCTCTTGTGCAGACTCTTGTTTGCCTAATACCCCCGGAATAAAACGGGCAACAGCATCAATTAATGTCATTGCCGGCAACTCCCCCCCGGTTAGAACGTAATCACCGACTGACCATTCCTCATCAATTTCGGACTGAATCAATCGCTCGTCAATACCTTCGTAACGACCACACACTAAAATCATTTTTGAATTTAGCGACAGCTCCTTCACGCCGGCTTGTTCAAGTTTACGTCCTTGTGGCGAAAGATAAATCACCTTTACGCCTTCTCCTGCGTCAGCTTTTGCACTGTGAATGGCATCGCGCAGAGGCTGCACCATCATCAGCATTCCCGGCCCGCCCCCGTAGGGACGGTCATCCACGGTTTTGTGTTTATCGTGGGTAAAATCCCTCGGATTATAACACCGCACTTGCAGGAGATTATGTTTGACGGCCCGTCCCGTCACCCCAAATTCTGTGATTGCTTTGAACATTTCAGGAAAAAGCGTAATAATACCAATAAACACTGTTATTCCTTAATGTTACTGCCAAAGCGCAGCAGCATACCTGAGATTAGAAACCGGCATCCCAATCCACCTCAATAACTTTGGTGGTGAGATCTACTCTTTTAACTACTTGCTCGTACAAAAACGGAATTAACCGCTCTTGTTTACCAAAAGCATCTTTGCTATTTGCCCGAACCACCAACACGTCGTTGGAACCGGTTTCCATCATTTCGGTTACCGTGCCCATCGCATAGCCTTTCAGATTAACGACATTACAGCCAATTAAATCATGCCAGTAATAGTCGCCTTCCTCTAGCTTCGGGAACACCGACAAATCTACACCAATCTCAACATTGGCGAGGCTTTGCGCTGTTTCACGATCGTTCACATTTTTCAATTTAGCGATTAACTCGTGATTATGGTGTTTCCAGCTTTCTAGTTCGGTTGGTTGCCATTGGCCTTTTATTTTCAAAAACCAAGGCTGATAATCAAAAATGCTTTCCGCATATTCTGTTGATGAATAAACACGTAACCAACCACGAATACCGTAAGTCGAGCCTAGTTTGCCCACTACTTCTATTCTTTGTTGTGTCATTTTATTCACCTATTTCCCGTGTTAAAGACGGATTACGCTGCTTTTCTAAGCTCTTTTACCAAGCTTGCAACACGATCTGACAGGCTTGCACCTTGTGCAACCCAAGCGTCCACACGCTCTAAGTTAATACGTACACGTTCCGCTTTGCCTGTTGCCAACGGATTGAAGAAACCGATACGCTCGATAAAACGACCGTCACGCGGACTACGACTGTCTGTTACGACGACTTGATAAAATGGGCGCTTTTTAGCTCCGCCACGAGTTAAACGAATGGTTACCATAACCTTCCTCTAAGTATTTAATTCTAAAAGAAAACCCACATCAACAGAGTGGGAATGCTTACTTTTTTCTCTGTATATATAGACAAAAAGCCTGAGGATTGTACTCTTTTCAAGCAAAAAAGCAAGTTTTATCCCTGTAAAGCAAGGGTAAATTTGCTAGAATATTTCCAAAATATTAATAAAGGCTTTTCCTCCATGCAAAAACTGTTAGTGATCCGTAACGATAAATTAGGCGATTTTGTCTTGTCATTTCCCGCCTTGGCGATGTTAAAAAAATCCGCTCCTAATCTCCGTATTGTCGCATTGGTGCCAAAATATACCGCTCCATTAGCGGAAATTTGCCCGTATATCGATGAGATTATTTTAGATGCGACGGATAAAAAAAATCTTGTAGAAACTGACCGCACTTTGCAGGCGATTAAGGCGCAACGTTTTGATGCGGTGATCAGTTTCGTATCCGATTGGTATAATGCCAAATTAACATGGAAATCGGGCATCCCATACCGCCTTGCACCTGCCACCAAGTTGTTTCAGTTTATGTATAATCGACGCTTGACACAACGGCGTTCTCGTTCGGAAAAAGCGGAATTTGAATACAATATGGATTTGGCTCGCCGCTTTTTGCAGGATCAGCAATTGCCGATTATTGAACCGCAGCCCCCATACCTCACATTTACACAAAGTGCGGTCGAAAATCAGCGTGTTTTGTTGTGCGAAAAATTAGGATTAAAACCCGAAAAGAAATGGGTCTTCGTGCATAGCGGTTCGGGTGGGTCGGCAACTAATCTGTCGCTAAATCAGTATGCGGAATTAATTAACGCCATTTTAGCCCGATTCGATTGCCAAATTGTATTGACTGCCGGCCCGAATGAAAGCGAAAAAGCACATCAACTGGCAGATGCAGTGAATCATCCAAATGTAGCGATCTATGACAAAAACGACGGGCTGACGGATTTTACCCGATCGCTTGCCTGTGCAGACTTGTTTATCGCCGGTTCGACCGGCCCGCTACATCTGAGCGGAGCTCTTAATGTGCCGACCATCGGTTTCTATCCGAGCCGCTTATCCGCTATCCCACGCCGTTGGCGACCGATTAATGATATCGATAAACACATTGCTTTCTGTCCGCCATTCAAAAAAGAAGTGGAAAAAAATCTTACGGTTATTAACATCGCCGATTGCCTGAAAGACATCATTCCATTTATTGAACGGCAGTGGGCCTAAATGGCTTGAGATTCCAATAAAAAAGTGCGGTTAACATTTCTCATGTTTTTTCGACCGCACTTTTTGGTTTCTCTATTGATACTAGGTGTTAAAACTGACGCTTTAAGATAATTTTAAGGCTATATTCCAATCATACAGGAAATGAAGAGCTGCTAACTCCACTATGTCGTCTAATAGGTCTAATAGCGTCTAATAGCCTGTTTCAATCGGCAAGCCTGCGCGCATCCAGCCATCAAATCCGCCTTTTAGGCTATATACTCGCTCATAGCCTTGTTCCACAAGAAATTGCGCTACGTTTTGGCTACTTACGCCGTGATAACAACTGACAATCACCGGTTGGTCAAAGTCATATTCGTCCTGAAAATAGCCATAGCTATGATTAGTTAAATGAAACGCACCTTGCGGACGACTGTAACTGAAACGCTGCATATCGCGTACATCCACCAGCACAGCATCTTCCTCATTGAGCATTTGCCACGCTTGCTCAGGCGAGATTTCGGTAAATTTATCCATTTTAGTTATTACAAATAATTATCATCTGTGTTAAAAAGTGCGGTGTAATATAACAACATTTCTTAACGAGGTAAATATGCAAGCCAAGATCATTCATTTTTTAGAGAAAAAACATATCGTTAGCTTCAGCACCTTTGCCGATTTAGAAATGTGGTCGGCAATTTGTTTTTATGTATTTGATAAACAACAACAGCGGCTTATTCTATTAACC
>CAJPST010000015.1 GCA_905373425.1 uncultured Mesocricetibacter sp. | reverse complement strand
GCCCGCTGTCCAGCCCGTAAGCAATTGCAGCGGCGGTTGGCTCGTTCAATAAGCGTAGTACGTTTAATCCTGCAAGCTTGGCTGCATCTTTGGTGCTTTGCCGTTGCGCGTCGTCAAAATACGCCGGTACGGTAATCACAACACCGGACAGTTGACCACCTAAACGTTGCTCAGAAAGTGCGGTCAATTTTTGTAGGATTTTTGCCGATACTTCAATCGGGCTCATTTCTCCTTGTTCGGTTTTTAATAACGGTAAGCCGTTTTCCGTTTGGGCAAATTCATAAGGCAGGTTTGGATAGCGGGCTTTGACATCTGCTAAACTACGCCCGATCAAACGCTTTACTGAAATTACCGTATTTTTCGGATCTTGGCTTGCTAATGCCCCTGCTTCATAGCCAACGGTGATTTGCTGATTCGAACCAAAATGGACAATAGACGGTACTAACGGTCGCTGTTGTTCATCAGTTAGAATTTCAGCCTGTCCATTACGCACTGTTGCTACTAATGAATTGGTTGTGCCTAAATCAATGCCGACCGCCAATTTATGCTGATGTGGCGCTGCGCTTCTGCCCGGTTCGGCAATTTGTAGTAATGCCATAATTTATCTCTTGCTAATTGATTTATCGGAATTTATTGTACCGAATAAACCATACTGAATTTATCTTTTGCTGCAAAACTGGCGTTGTAGTGAGTTTCAATGTTGACCGCACGTCTTTCTCGCCGATTAATATTAAGGGATTTTTCTTCCGTTAGCTCAGGGTTGAAAGCAAAAACTTGATTACCGTCCAACTGTTTGATGTCTTGTTGCCAGTTTTCCCACCGTAAGTCTTGATAAAAAGCTTCCAGATTACCGTTTAGCGACCAACCTAAAAAATCGGTATAGGTAAAATTCAAACTGTGCCAGGTTAAATCTTTCGGTGAAAAATAATAAATTTTTCCCAACTGCTCACCAAGTGAACCACCGTTTAGAGCAAAATAACCACCAATTACATCATCTGCCACCAACAGATATTTGGGCTTATCACCTGACTTCTGGAAAGATTTGCTAAAATTCCAATCCATTAAACCACGAGGCAATTTAAAACTACCAGATCCTAAAATACGCAACCAGCCATGGTCAACCAAAATTCCGCCGGTTTCATAAATCACCGCGCCCATTGGTGATGATGTTGGCATTTGCATACTGAATAATTCGCGTTCGGCACTAGCTTGATCTTTGCTAATTACTTCGCACTGATTGCGTGCCAGTTCAGTCCATTTTTGAATAACCGGCCAAACGGATTGGCTCGGGTCGGTAAGTTGTTCGATAGTTTGCATTAGGGTATCACTGATAAAACATGGTTAATTTTGACCGCACTTTTAACTTAAAAATCTGTCAATTTATCTTCAATACGTTCAATTTCCACCGTCAATTTTTTAATAAAACGTAAACGGTCATTCATCATTTGAGCTTGCTGCCAGTTCTGTACAGAAAGAGCGGTCGAAATTTCGCTTAAAATTTCATCTTCAGATTTCGCTATTTGTTGGGCGAAAGCATTTAGTTGATCAAAATCCTGTGAGTTTTCAATTTGTTCCAACTGTTCGCGCCATTCTAATTGTTGCATTAAAAATTGCATATCACGATTGCTTTTCTCTTCCGGATTATGCGGTTTTCCTGTATGAATCGCGATAATACTGTCGGCGCGGGAAATTGGGTTTTTCAGAATCTGTAACGCATCGTTAATCTCAGCCGATTTTTGCATTGCCAAGCGTTGTTCTTGTGCCGAGCTATGCGCAAAATTATCCGGATGCAAGGATTTTTGCAGGGCAAGATAACGGTTTGACAATATCGTTTGATCCAGTTCAAAGGTTACCGGCAAATTAAATAAAGCAAAGGGATTATTCATGTTTTCAATCATTTACACATTAAAACTTTCACCGCAACCGCACTGGTCTTTTACATTTGGATTGATGAATTTGAAGCCTTCATTTAGCCCTTCTTTAACAAAGTCTAGCTGCGTTCCATCAAGATAAACAAGACTTTTCGTATCGACAATCACTTTCACGCCATCCTGCTCAAACACATTATCATCTTCATTTAATTCATCGACAAATTCAAGCACATAAGCTAGTCCGGAACAGCCGGAAGTTTTAATTCCCAAGCGCAAACCGAAGCCTTTACCTCGATTAGCCAAAAACGTTCTGACACGCTCTGCGGCGCTGTTCGTCAATGTTATTGCCATAATTTATTCCTTAACTTTTATGTAAGCAGTACATAAACCAATTGCTCTCCAAGGCCAAGACAAGTAAGTCCGACAACAATTTAATCAACAATAGCAAAGTAGCAGCGGTCAAAAATCTCTTAAAATTTTGACCGCACTTTGCACATTGAGTGCCTTACTCGCCTTTTTTCGCTTTGTAATCTGCAATAGCGGCTTTAATGGCATCTTCTGCTAAAATAGAGCAGTGGACTTTTACCGGCGGTAACTCCAGTTCCTCAGCGATTTGGCTATTTTTAATTGCGCCGGCTTCGTCTAAGGATTTACCTTTTACCCATTCGGTGATAAGTGAGCTGGAGGCGATCGCTGAACCGCAACCGTAAGTTTTGAATTTTGCATCTTCAATGATGCCTTCATCATTAACGCGGATTTGTAATTGCATTACGTCTCCGCAAGCCGGTGCGCCTACCATGCCGGTACCCACATCGGCGGCTTTTTTATCAAACGAACCGACGTTACGCGGGTTCTCATAATGATCGATTACTTTTTCACTGTATGCCATTTTGTATTCCTTGCTAAACTTTAGACAGGAACATTTTGTCCCTGCCGTATTTTATTAAAAAGCGCAAGCAGAGCACTTGCACCAACCTTATGTAAATTAATGGTGAGACCACTCGATAGTGTTCAAGTCAATTCCTTCCTTGAACATATCCCATAACGGTGATAAATCACGTAATTTTTGCACCGCGCCATTCATTAAGCTAATGGTGTAATCAATTTCTTCTTCCGTTGTCCAGCGACCCAGAGTGAAACGAATGGAACTGTGCGCCAGTTCATCGTTGCGCCCTAATGCGCGCAATACATAAGACGGCTCAAGACTGGCGGATGTGCAAGCAGAACCTGAGGAAACCGCAATGTCACGTAATGCCATCATTAAAGATTCGCCTTCTACAAAGTTAAAGCTAATGTTTAAATTGCTGCCTATACGATGTTCCATTGAACCGTTCACATAAGTTTCTTCAATAACCTTTAAGCCGTTATACAGGCGATCGCGTAATGCCGTTAAGCGAGCCATTTCATCAGCCATTTCTTCTTTTGCAATGCGATAGGCTTCGCCCATTCCGACAATTTGATGCACAGGCAACGTACCGGAACGCATTCCGCGCTCGTGGCCACCGCCATGAATAATTGCTTCCAAACGTACACGCGGTTTACGACGCACATATAATGCACCGATTCCTTTTGGACCATATAGTTTGTGGCTTGACATTGATAACAAATCTACGTTTAATTCAGCCAAGTTAATTGGCAGTTTACCTACGCTTTGGGTTGCATCGGTATGGAATAATACTTTTCTCTCACGGCAAATATCGCCAATGGTTTTAATATCTTGAATTACACCGATTTCGTTATTAACGTGCATAATCGATACTAAAATAGTATCGGGACGAATTGTTGCTTTTAACTCCTCAAGATCCACTAAACCGTCGGATTTCGGGTCCAAATAAGTAACCTCAAAACCTTCGCGTTCAAGCTGGCGACAGGTATCCAACACCGCTTTATGTTCAGTCTTGCAGGTAATAATATGTTTGCCTTTGGTTTGATAAAAATGTGCTACCCCTTTAATCGCCAGATTATCTGACTCTGTCGCACCGGAAGTAAATACAATTTCACGGCTATCGGCACCGATAAGATCGGCAATTTGATTACGTGCTATATCTACAGCTTCTTCTGCTTGCCAGCCGAATTTATGCGAACGAGAAGCCGGATTACCGAACACTCCGTCCAGCGTCATATATTCCATCATTTTTTTTGCTACACGTTCGTCCATTGGACAAGTCGCCGCATAATCCAAATAAATTGGTAATTTCATTTTCACTCCTAATAAAATACTCGATTTTTTAACCGCACTTTGCGATTTTCTTAGCCGTTTACTACTAATAAATTTTCAAAATCCTGATGAACTTTCCGAGTAGGCTTTTGGCGCTGTTTATCAACCAATTCCGCCAAGGTAATTTCATTCAAGAACGCCCCAATACGATTGCTTAAATCTTCCCACAGAGAATGGGTCAGACATGCCGAACCGTTTTGACAATTTTCTTTCCCCAAACATTTTGTGACATTGATATTTTCATTCACTGCCGCAATCACCATGCCTATCGAAATATCGCCGGCAGGATGCCCTAAACGATAACCGCCACCCGGTCCGCGCACGCTTTTTACTAAACCATGGCGACGCAATTTGGCGAATAACTGTTCCAAATAAGAAAGTGAGATATGTTGGCGTTCTGAAATATCGGATAAGGTAACCGGTTTGCCGTCTGCATTGATAGCAATATCTAAAATAGCGGTAACAGCATAGCGTCCTTTTGAAGTTAATTTCATTTTCTTCCCTTCCTTACCTAAACTTAAGTAATGCAGAATGTTTACATAACCGAGTTAATTAGTCAACTTTAAGCAAAATTACAAATTGAGCTTTTTTTCGACCGCACTTAACATTCCGCGTAAAATATTTAATTCGTTTTTTTCCACTCCGGCGCGTTGATAAAGCCGTCTTAATTTTTGCATAACACCTTGATTTTGAATAAAACCAAGTTGCTGATATAGACGTTCGGTGTGAGTAAAAAAATATTCCATTTCCTGCATAGTGGCAACTTGGTTTGCTTTCGCTTGCCCGTTTGTATCGAAATTTTCTATCACAGAAACAGGCGCAGCACTTTGAGCCAAATATGCCGTTCGTAATTCATAACACACCAATTGCACTGCCATTGCCAAGTTTAATGATGAATAATCGGGATTAGCCGGAATCGTCAAATGATAATGACATTTTAACAATTCCCCATTGGTTAACCCTATGCGTTCACGGCCAAAAATGATAGAAATTTGGCCGCTCTTTGTCGATACAATTTGTTCAATCGCTTTTTCTGCGCATTCGCGCGGTTCAAGCAAAGTACTTTGCAAATGCCGCAAACGGGCACTAGTGCCGATAACCAATGAACAGTCGGCAATTGCTTGGTCAAGACTGTCGACAATCACGGCATTTTCAACAACATCATCTGCTCCCGCAGCCAATGCTATCGCCTGCACATCAATCGGTTGTTTTGGTGCGACTAAATATAAACGGGTTAATCCCATTGTTTTCATAGCCCTTGCCGCTGAACCAATATTGCCGTTATGTGAGGTTTCGACTAGAACAATTCTTATGTTATTTAACATTTCATTTACATTCAAAGTAAAATGTGTGGGTATTCTAACATAATATCCTTTAATTTTAGTCAGATTTTAAAAAATTTTTATTGCTGGAAAACCCAACGGAAAATTACTATAATGCACGCCAAATAAATGTTCTTTAAATCCAGTGGAAACCAACTATGAATCCAATGTTAAATATCGCAATTCGTGCGGCACGAAAAGCGGGCAATGTAATTGCTAAAAGTTATGAACGTCGCGATGATATTGAAATAACTTCCAAAAATGTTAATGATTATGTTACTAATGTCGATAAAGCGGCGGAAGCGACTATTATTGAAATAATCCGCAAATCTTATCCGGAGCATACGATTATTACCGAAGAAACTGGCGTGTCGGAGGGAAAAGAGCAAGATATTCAATGGGTAATCGATCCACTGGACGGCACAACTAATTTTATCAATGGCTTCCCGCATTTTTCTGTTTCCATTGCCATTCGAGTCAAAGGTCGTACAGAAGTCGGCGTAGTGTATGATCCAATCAAAAATGAATTATTTACTGCCGTTCGCGGTGAAGGTGCCAAACTTAACGAAATCCGCTTGCGCGTAGATTCCAAACGTGAATTGCAAGGTAGTGTGTTGGCAACCGGTTTTCCATTTAAGAAACCTAACCTCATGTCAACTCAATTTGCCATCATGAATGCTTTAATTGAAGATTGTTCTGATTTTCGTCGCACAGGTTCCGCAGCATTGGATTTATCGTATGTTGCAGCCGGACGTGTGGATGGTTATTTTGAAATGGGGCTAAAACCATGGGATTGTGCAGCAGGTGATCTGATCGCTCGTGAAGCTGGAGCCTTGGTATGTGATTTTAACGCTTCCCATCATTATTTGAAAGAGGGTCATATGGTTGCTGGTGCTCCGCGCGTAGTAAAAAGTATTTTAAGTAGCATCCAATCTTGCTTGGGTGAGGAATTTAAAAAATAAGTTATATAAGAGCCAAATGTAAAAATCATTTGGCTTTTTTATTATTTACCTATAAGCCATTGTTCTAATTCATTTACGTTTGTCATCCATTGCTCTTCCAATTGCTTTATCCAATCTCCAATTTTAACACTCCAATCTGTTGCTTTATCATCTTGTGCCTGTTTGGCAATTTGGCAAATATTTTTTAAGCCGATACTAGCTGCCGCTCCTTTAATCTTATGAGCGCTGGAGGCGACTTCTTTTGCAAAAGCCGGATCTTGTTGATATTGCTCATAGGCTGTCAATAGATTCGCCAAATATTGTGGCATCATTTGCTTAAACAGTTGCAGGTTATTCTGTACGAATTGCGCGCCGAGCATTTCAATCAATTCGTTCAGTATTTCAAAATCAAGAGAAAAATCGACCGCACTTTCAATTGTTTCAGGTGTGTGTAGAGCAATTTCATCTCCAAAATAACTTTTCAGGCTGTGAGTTAAGGCTTTAACCGAAAGAGGTTTACGTAAAACATCATCAATACCCTGCCGGCGATATTCTGTTTTACTGTGCATAACATTTGCAGTTAAGGCAATCAGAGGGGGTAAGTAATCATACTCTCCCTTTTCATATTTTTGACGAAAATAGCGCGCTATTTGGAAACCTGTCATATCAGGCAACTGAATATCTAAAAAGACCACGTCATAATGATTTTTATTAAACTTTTCAATTGCTTGTTTCCCTGTCATTGCTACGTCTACGGTACAGCCTAGTTTTTGGAAAATGGACTTTTCTACGACGATGTTTAATTCAATATCCTCAACAAGTAAAACATCTAAACCTAAATTAAGGGCTTTTTCTATTTTGTTGGATTGGGTAGTTACTTCTTCAGCCTTGATTTTTAATGTAAAAGTGGAACCTTCCTCAGGCGTACTCTGCACGGTCAGATCTCCGCCCATCAAATTGGCAATATTTTTTGAAACCGCTAAACCAATACCACTTCCCGCCGATTTATGTTTATTTTGTGACGCTTGGTAATACATAGCGAAAATTTTATCTGTTTCCTGAGCAGGGATGCCTTGACCGGTATCAGAAACAGAAAATATGTATTCATTTGCGGATATTCGTTCTATTTCAATGGATATCGAACCCTTTTCGGTAAATTTCACAGCATTGCTTAATAAATTCCAAAGTATTTGATTAAGCCGAGTACTATCCAACATTAAAAAACTCGGTAAATTTTGACCGCACTTTAATACAAATAGAAGCTGTTTTTGTTCTGCCATTAATTTGCCGACGTTATTTATGTCATTAATAAAGCGATAAAAATCTGTTTCCTGTAAATATAGTTCGATACGTTGTCCGCCAATTTTTTCCACATCGATGATATCATTGAAAATATGACCTAAAGATAGGGCGCTCATGCTAATAGTTTTGAGATAACTGCGCTGTTCATCTGTCAAGTCCGTATCTAACAGCATTTGACTCAAACCGACGATACCGTTCAATGGAGTTCGCAGTTCATGGCTAATGGTTTCCAACAATACTGTTTTATTTTGCATCGATTTTTCTAGATCAAGGCGGGATAGCTCCAAACGTTCAACCAACACAGTAAAGAAATAAATGACAAAAGGCGCGGAAATCAAACCAAAAATTATTGCATAAAGCAGACTTTGCCAGTGGATTTGACCGATGGCTATCAGACTAAGAAAAATATGTGTAAATAATGCCAAAACAGCAATGATGATAAAGCCAAGTAATGAAAACTTAACTCGCCCAAGTTTGATTACCCAATCAATATACTGTTGCGTAAAATTTCTAACGTTTTTCATAGGTTGCCGTTGATGGATTCAAATTAAAATATATTTTATCATCAGTCTTATTTTGATAAAGGAAAATAAGGCGGTTTTTTATATTCTAGATTGAATAAAGGTGAGGATTTTCTGCAACTTAATCTAGTTTGGTATATTGTTAGATGTGATGCACAACCAACCTTTTACCGTGATATTCCAATACTTCTGCGTCAAGATTAAATACGGTTTTTAGGTTTTCTACAGTAATAATATCTTGTGGCGTTCCTACCATGATGATTTCACCGTCTTTCATTGCGATGATAGTATCCGCATAAGCGGCTGCCATATTGATATCGTGTACAACCATTACCGTGGTCAATTTTAGTTCATCAGTTAGACTGCGCAATAGGCGCATCAATTCTCTTGCATGGAACATATCCAAATTATTTAAAGGTTCGTCTAACAAAACGTGATCGGTTTGTTGGCAAAATGTCATGGCAATCAATGCTCGTTGACGTTGTCCTCCGGAAAGTTCACTTAGAAAACGGTGTTGTAATTTATCTAATTCAAAACGCATTAAAGCGTCCTGTACGATTTGTTTATCGTTTTCAGATACCCTACCGTGATGATGCGGATAGCGTCCGAATAGCAATAAATCTCTGATCGTGATACGGCTATGAATCACATTATCTTGAGTTAAAATAGCAAGTCTTTTTGCAATAGTGTTGGAGGGGGTGTGTGCGATATTCAATTCGTCCAGCCAAATATTGCCTTGTTGAATCGAATTTAAACGGGCAATCAACGATAATAAAGTGGATTTTCCCGCACCGTTGGCACCGATCAGGGCAGTAATGCCACCATTCGGAATAATGATGTTAATATCCTTTAAAATTTGGTTACGACCAATTTGGTGTTGAAGCTTTTCAATTTTTATCACGAACACAATTCCTTAGTATTTTTTCTTAAAATCAAACCGATAAATACAATTCCGCCGATAAACTCGATAATTACACTTAATACTCCTTGCATTCCAATTACTTGTTCGAATAGTAATTGTCCACCGACCAATGTGATTGCAGCAATTAGGAAAGTCATCGGAATGCGTAGATTATGATAAACCGTCGGCGCAATGGAATTAGCTACGGCACATACCAATAGCCCAAAAAACAGTACGGGCCCGACTAGTGCTGTTGAAATAGAAACTAATAGTGCGCAGTATAATAATAATTGCCGGGTAAAACGGTTGTAATCCAGTCCTAGGCCAATCGCGCGTTCGCGCCCGAGTAGCAATATATCTAATTTATGCTGTTGATACCCAAGCCATAAGCCACAAACGACAATAATTATGCTGCTTAATATCAGTAAATTTGTATTAACCGTATTAAATGAAGCAAATGAAGAACCTTGTGCTATAGCAAATTCGGTCGGATCGATGATTCGGCGCAATAAATTATTTAAGCTACGAAATAACACGCCAAAAATAATACCAACTAGGAGCATTCGAGTTAAATCAGCATTATTTTTAGTTAATGTTTTAAATAACAATAAGGCTCCGATTAACATTAGGAAAGTTTCAAAAAAGAATTTTATATTTGGCTCTAATTGAGTAAATCCCAATCCACCAAAGAAAAAGATTAACGCGCTTTGAATTAATAAGTACAAAGAGTCAAATCCTAGAATACCGGGCGTTAAAATCGGGTTATTGGTTAATGTTTGGAATAGTAAAGTAGATACGCCAATAGCGTAAGCAACAATTAGGAGTAAGAGTAATTTTTTTCCTCTAAATGGCAGAATAAAATCCCAATTCCCTTTAGCATTGTAGAGCATAAATAATAGGCAGACGCAACCTAATAATGCCGACAATAATAACAATAATGGTTTAGTCCGCATTATTAGTTTGTCCTTTGAACAATAAGTAAAGGAAAATGACCGTGCCGAGAACACCGAATACGGTAGAAATTGGAATTTCATACGGCGCAATAATTAAACGCCCTAAGATATCGCATAGCAATACTAGATTTGCGCCGAGTAAAACAACGGAAGGTAAGTTCTGACGCAGTTGATCTCCTGCTAAACGTGAGACAATATTTGGCACAACCAAACCGATGAAAGGAATTTCCCCAACCGTCACTACTACTACCGATGTAATCATGGCTACGACAATTAATGCTAATTTGGTCATTTGCCGATAATTAATTCCCAATCCCGTACTAATATTTTTACCCAAACCGGCAATTGTCAGGCGATCGGCCATAATATAAACCAAACCGGTCAGCCCCGCCGTTAACCATAGCAATTCATAACGTCCGGATAAAATGCCTGAAAAATCACCGGTATGCCATATGGCAAGCACTTGTAGGCTGTCTGTTTCATATGCCACAAAAGTCGTCATTGCTTCAATAATATTGCCAAATATAATACCTATCAGCGGAACTAGTAATTGTTGTTGTGGTGGTAATTGTCGCAACAACATCATAAAAATACCCATACCAAGCAAAGCGGAAAGGGTTGCGATAGACATCTTTAGCAACAACGGCGCAGAGGGCAACACTAATGTAGCAAATAGAATACCAACCGCTGCACTTTGGCTTGCACCAATCATGCTTGGTTCAATAAAGCGGTTTTTTAGTACGATTTGGATCACCATTCCTGCTACACCCAGAGTTGCCCCCACTAACACCACAGCTACTGTTCGTGGTAAGCGGCTGATGAATAATACTTGCAGTTGTTCGGGATGGTGAAACATTTCCAACCAATGCAAATCCGCCACCCCTACAGACATGCTGATGGGGCAAAGTAGTAATAAAATGAGTAAATTAATTTTATTTAAAGGGAAATTTTTTGACATTGTCGTTATACAAAGTGGCATTTCCCTTTCATGATACAAGGAAATGCACTAAACCTATTTTTTCTCGAATGCGGCTTTGATAATGTTTAAATCTATTTTTATTTGTTCAGCACCAGCCGGAGCAAGGTAGGAAGCTGCACTTAAATAAATAATCTGATTATTTTTCCAAGCTTTAGTTTGACGAACCAATTCGTTATCCAATACATCTTTGGCGGATTTACCTTCTTGGCCAATTGCAGCAATGCGATCTAGTACAAATAACCAATCGGGATTGAGTTTTTGAATAAATTCAAAGCTGATCGGTTGCCCATGTCCTGCTGCTTTAATACTTTCGTCTGCCATCGGAACACCTAAATCATTGTGAATCCAACTTAAACGATATCCACTACCGAATGCTGAAATTTTGCCTCCGTTTACCAGAATAATTAAACCGTTACCTTTTCCTTTAACGGCTTCTTTTGTCTGATTGAACAATGTCGTAATCTCATTTTTTAATGTAGCTGCTTCAGCTTCTTTATTAAATAATTTACCAAAACTGTCGATGCGTTGTAATCCGCTTTCAATTAGCTTATCGCCGTTATCGGTGAGATCAATAGTTTTAGCAATAACACTGACTTCATCCAATTTTTTTGCCGAACGCGTACCAACAATGATTAAATCGGGCCTTAATTCATTTAAGGCTTCCATATTAGGTTCAAACATAGTGCCGACATTTTTAGCGTTTTCAACGGTTTGTTTCAAGTAAGGCAATATTTTAGATACATCAGGTGCCCCGTCCACTTTCACTCCTAGTGCCTGCAATGTGTCCAAGCTGCCGGAATCAAAAACGGCAATTTTTGCCGGAGGTGATGGTAAAGTGACTTCTCCCCGAGCTGTCGGAATAGTCACTTCTTTCGCGAATGCTGCCGCTGTTGTCACAACAAGACAAGCGACGGTGAATATGGTTTTTTTAAACATAGCATGATCCTTGTTACATGTATTTAAAATGATTCTCAATTCCGTTTATTGTAACGTAATTTTAACAAAGGTAAATATTTAAAAGCAAAATCTTTCCTATATTCGTTTTTGCTTAGCTACCGATAAGCCGTTATAATACGCCGCATATGATGACTTAAATCACAGGAAAACCAATGCACTTTTCCAAAATGCACGGCCTTGGAAACGATTTTATGGTAGTTGACGGCGTAACGCAGAACGTCTATTTTACCGAAGAGACTATTCGTAAACTGGCTGATCGCCATCGTGGGATAGGTTTTGATCAATTGTTAATTGTTGAACCGCCTTATGATCCCGAACTGGACTTTCATTATCGCATTTTCAATTCTGATGGCGGAGAAGTTTCTCAATGCGGTAACGGTGCGCGTTGTTTCGCCCGCTTCGTGACGATGAAAGCGTTAACCGATAAACAAGATATTGCGGTTAGTACACAAAACGGCAAAATGATTCTAACCGTTAAAGACGATGGCATGATTCGGGTCAATATGGGCGAGCCGATTTGGGAACCATCCAAAATTCCGTTTATTGCGAATAAATTTGAAAAAAATTATATTCTGCGTACTAGCGTTCAGACTGTGTTATGTGGTGCGGTGTCTATGGGTAACCCACATTGTGTGGTGCAAGTAAACGATATTAAAACTGCTAATGTGGAACAATTAGGGCCTTTACTGGAAAGCCATGAGCGTTTCCCCGAGCGGGTTAATGTGGGTTTTATGCAAATCATCAATCGTAATCACATAAAATTGCGTGTGTACGAACGAGGCGCAGGTGAGACCCAAGCCTGTGGTAGCGGTGCTTGTGCGGCGGCTGCGGTTGGCATTATGCAGGGTGTGTTAGATAATAAAGTGCAGGTGGATTTGCCGGGTGGCAGTTTAATCATCGAATGGCGGGGTGAGGGGCATCCATTATATATGACGGGTGATGCTACTCATGTTTATGATGGCACAATAAAACTCTAAAAATACCGTAAAAATTGACCGCACTTTTCACTATAGCGCTCGTGTTGATTTAATTTCCGTCTGAGCAGCTTGAATATAAAGATAATTTGTTGTGGACAAATAATGCCCCAGAAGAAAAGAGCCATGAGGTCGGACTCGTTTCTTTTGAGCTATTTTTTCCACGCACAAAGCAAAGGAACGTTTCTTAGTAATATCAGTTACGGAGAACGAAAAAATGACCGAACAAGACATTATCAATTACCTCAAAAATCATCCGACGTTCTTCGCTAATCATCTCGAATTGCTTGATACGCTGATTATTCCGCACGCACAAAAAGGTAATCTTTCGCTGATCGAAATGCAACTTGAACGCCAGCGTCAATATATTAAAGAATTAGAAAGCGAACTGACCAAGTTCGGGCGATTGGCACAACAGGAACCCGATATTTTTCTAGGACTTATGCCGTTACAACAAAAGTTATCGGCTACCAACCATTTTTTACAGGGTATTGAAAAGCTCAATCAATGGGTAAAGTCTTATGAATTACAAGCGGCAAAAATTCTCCTGTTCAATGATCAATGGGAGAAAAATCCCGATGTGCCGGCACAATATTGGATTGACCGCAAAGCTTTTGAATTGATTCGACTGGAGCGTTTCGGATTGCGTCATTTTTATCTTGGTGAGCTGACCAATCGCGAAAAATCACTAATGTTTCTGCCTGATGAATTGCCGATTGGATCCGTTGCCTGTTGTCTGCTGGGCGCTAAAACGCTACAAAAACCGACCGCACTTTTATTGTTCTGTGCCCATGATGTGCGCCACTTTCATAACGGTCAAGACACGGCATTTCTACGACATTTGGTAGATATTGTGGAGCTGCATTTACACCGCTGGCTACTGAATTATGAACGATAACTTTACTTCTTTATTGCATAAATATTTGGATTACCTGCGTATTGAAAGACAGGTTAGCCCGCATACACTTGATAACTATCAGCGTCAGTTGATGGCGGTTACGGTGATTTTAACTCAAAATGATATTACTTCTTGGCAACAGGTGACGGCAAGCGTAGTACGTTTTGTGTTGGCGGAAAGTAAAAAAGCTGGCCTACGGGAAAAAAGCTTGGCATTAAGATTATCCGCTCTGCGTCAGTTTTTCAGTTATTTGGTTGTGCAAGGGGAATTGTCGGTTAATCCTGCCGTTGGTATTTCCGCACCGAAACAGGCAAAGCATTTACCGAAAAATATCGATCAGGAACAAGTAACAAAATTGCTGAATAATCAAAGCAATGAGCCTATTGATATTCGAGATCGCGCTATGTTGGAGCTGATGTATAGCTCAGGGTTACGACTGTCTGAGTTGCAAGGGCTGAACTTAAACAGCATCAATACACGAGTGCGCGAGGTGCGGGTATTGGGGAAAGGGAATAAAGAGCGCATTTTGCCCTTTGGTCGTTATGCTTCACACGCTATTCAGCAATGGCTAAAAGTGCGGTTACTTTTTAATCCGAAAGATGATGCCTTATTCGTCAGTTCGCTTGGCAATCGCATGAGTTCCCGTTCTATTCAAAAAAGAATGGAAATCTGGGGCATTAAACAAGGATTAAATGCGCATTTGAACCCGCACAAATTACGCCACAGCTTTGCCACTCATATGTTAGAAGCCAGTTCTGATTTGCGCGCAGTGCAGGAATTACTTGGGCATAGCAATTTGTCTACCACTCAAATTTATACTCACTTGGATTTCCAACATCTCGCGCAGGTATATGACAGCGCCCACCCGCGCGCAAGGCGTAAGAAATAAGGAGATAATCATGCGACAAAAACTGACGTTAATTACCTTTGGCGTTCAAGACTTAGCCCGTTCTCTGGCTTTTTATGAACAAGGTTTGCAATGGAAACGTTCACCACAGAGCATGGAACATTACGTTTTATTTCCGCTTGGCGGAATTGTCTTAGGCTTATATCCGCTCTCATCGCTGGCGCAAGATTGTTCATTACCTTATCAACCCTCGACATTTTCGGGTTTAACATTGTCTTATAATGCCAAATCAAAGTTGGAAGTGGACGATGTTCTTGCTCGGGTAGAAAGCTTAGGCGCAACAATAGTTAAACCGGCACAAGAAGTCTTTTGGGGAGGTTATAGCGGTTATTTTAAAGATCCCGACGGATATTTAATTGAAGTAGCATTTAATCCGTTTTGGCAATTAGATGAAAATGATAATTTGGTTTTATAAAATACGATGAAATTCCACCGCACTTTACTTCCGTTCAAAGTTATGAGCTTTGACTTAGACGACACGCTTTACGATAATTCAGAAGTTATTCGTTTGGCTGATCTGAATTGTGTGGACTTTCTACGCAATTCAAGTCACATCAATCAATTGGATTTAGATTACTGGCATAGTTGGAAACACCAAATTGAGCGAAATGATCCGATCTTATGTGAAGATGTTACCGCTTGGCGTATGGCAACTATTCGGGCAATGTTACAATTTCATGGTAAAAACGCCCTAGAAATTGAAGAAATTTGTCGGGACGCGATGGATTATTTTCTACACTGGCGGCATAAAATTGATGTGCCGCAACAAAGTCTTGAGGTGCTTAACGTATTGCAATCAAAGTATAAGCTGGCGGCATTAACTAACGGCAATGTTGTTCCCGAGCGAATCGGTTTTTCTCAGTTTGCCCTCACATTGTGGGGCGGTAAAAATGGACGGGCGAAACCCCATTGCGATTTATTCCATCAAGCAGCGAACTATTTCCGAGTGGAACCGCATGAAATTTTGCATATCGGTGATAATTTAACTACTGATGTACAAGGTGCTATTCAAGCCGGCTGCCAAGCGGTGTGGTTGAATTTATCGGAAAAAACTTTTGCACAGTTTGAAGAAGCCAGCGTGTTACCCACAGTGGAAATTTCAGATCTGTCTGATTTACTAAAGCTAAATTCCGGTGGAGAATTCTTCTCTATATAAGCGACTTTATTCGGTCGCTATCATTATATAAAATCAGATTTCTCCCCGCTCAATAATGATACCGACACTACGTGCCTGTGCCACCGCTTGTGGTTTAGCCAGTTTAAGGCGCAGCCATTTAATTTGAAAGTGTTGTTGCAGTTGTTCGGCAACTTCGTAGGCAACCCGTTCAATTAAAAGAAAGGACTTAGATTGCACATAATTAATAATAAAATCAGAAACTTCGGCATAGTTTAAACAAAATTGTACATCATCGGTTTCCGCTGCTTGGTGACAATCCCATGCCATTTCCAGATCAAATATTAATTTTTGTTTAATTTGCTGTTCCCAATCATATACGCCGATTTGCGTAAATACGGTTAATTCTTCAATAAAAATTCGATCTTTCATTTGCTTTTACGTGCCTCTATAAAATTTTTCGCCTAATCCTATCAATTTTAGGTAAAATAGCGAACAACTTTTTCCGTTTATATCTGCCAAAGGGAATATTATGAGCCTTTTTGCTTTTTTTTATATGCTATGCGCCTATTTGCTAGGTTCGCTTTCTGCCGCTATCTTATTTTGTCGGCTATTTGGCTTGCCGGATCCGCGCAGTGAAGGTTCTCGCAATCCCGGCGCAACTAATGTACTGCGAATTGGTGGTAAATGGCCGGCCTTAGTAGTGTTAGTTTTTGATATGTTGAAAGGGATGCTGCCGGTATGGGCGGGGTATTATTTAGGTTTAACCCATTTTGAATTAGGCATGGTAGCGCTTGCTGCTTGCCTCGGTCATATATTTCCCGTTTTTTTCAATTTTAAAGGTGGCAAAGGCGTGGCCACCGCTTTCGGCGCAATCGCACCAATTGCTTGGGGCGTTGCAGGTTCTATGTTAGGTACATGGTTATTGGTATTTGTGGTGAGTGGGTATTCATCGCTAAGTGCTGTTGTTACCGCCTTGTTAGTGCCGTTTTATGTATGGTGGTTTAAACCTGAGTTTACTTTTCCGGTCGCTCTGGTTTGTTGTTTATTGATTTATCGCCATCATGTCAATATTCAACGTCTTTGGCGTGGAGAAGAAGACAAGGTTTTGTATAAATTTAAAAAATAGTCTCTTAACTTTAAACTTTAATGAATTATCCGGCTTATGAAAAAACTCTGTAAATTTATTTTCTTTCTTATTATTGTTGTGGCAGGTGTTGCTTTTTGGGGATATCAGCAGTTGCAACAATTTGCCACTCAAACCGTGAATGTGCAACAGGATCAATTACTGACCGTAGAACGAGGCACCAGTACGAATAAACTGGTAACTTTGTTGGAACAGGAAAAGATTCTTGATAATGCAGCATTATTACCTTGGTTGATCAAGCTCAATCCCGAATTGAGTCAGTTTAAAGCGGGAACTTATTCACTCAACGGCGTGCACACCGTAACCGATCTATTAAAAGTATTAAATGAAGGTAAAGAAGCGCAATTTTCCTTGCGTTTTACCGAGGGCGAAACGGTTAAACAGGTATTAAAATCCTTAGAAAATGCACCGCACTTAAAGCGCGAAGTAAAGGATGAAAGCGCAGTATTTGCCCTAATTCAACCTTTATTGCCTGAAATTAAAACTCTAAACGAACAACAAAAACCTGAAGGCTGGATTTATCCCGATACATACAATTATACCCCGAATTCCACTGATACGGCATTGCTTAAACGTGCGGCGGAGCGTATGGTAAAAACGTTGGATAAAGCTTGGGCGGAGCGCGATAAGGATTTGCCACTTAATAATCCTTATGAAATGTTAATTTTGGCTTCTATTGTAGAAAAAGAGACAGGGATTGCGGCAGAACGTGGCAAAGTTGCTTCCGTATTTATCAATCGGTTGAAATTAAAAATGAAACTACAAACCGATCCGACAGTAATTTATGGCATGGGCGATAGCTACGACGGTAATATCCGCAAAAAGGATCTGGAACAGCCAACTGCATATAATACTTATGTTATTGACGGCTTACCGCCAACTCCGATTGCCGCGCCGAGCGAAGGCGCATTGATGGCCGTGGCAAAACCGGAGAAAACCAATTTTCTGTATTTTGTGGCGGATGGCACCGGAGGCCATAAATTCAGTACCAATATAAACGATCACAACCGTGCCGTACAGGAGTATCTGCGTTGGTATCGCAGTAATCAAAAGGGCAAATAATGAAAGGTAAGTTTATCGTTTTGGAAGGTTTGGAAGGCGCAGGCAAAACTACGGCGCGAAAAGCTGTAATTGCGCAATTAAAAAAACAAGGCATTACCGATCTCGTATTCACTCGTGAACCGGGCGGCACGCCGTTGGCAGAGAAACTGCGCCATTTGATCAAACATGAAATGGAAGAGCCGATCAGCGATAAAGCGGAGTTATTAATGCTGTATGCGGCTCGGGTGCAATTAGTGGAAAATGTCATCAAACCTGCTCTTGCGGAAGGAAAATGGGTTATCGGCGATCGGCATGATATGTCCTCGCAGGCATATCAGGGCGGAGGGCGTCAGATAGATCAACAGCTACTGGCTACTTTAAAACAAACGATATTAGGCGATTTTGAGCCTGATTTAACCTTGTATTTGGATATCCACCCCGAAGCCGGGTTAGCCCGCGCACATGGACGAGGGAAACTCGATCGTATTGAACAGCAAAGCCTTGATTTTTTTCATCGTACCCGTGCGCGCTATTTGGAACTAGTTACTAATAATCCCAAAGCCGTCACTATTAATGCCGGACAGCATATTAAAAATGTTACGGCTGACATTCAAAGTGCGGTTGAAAATTTTGTTAATTTAACTAAATGATGCGCCTATATCCTTGGCTCACGCCTTATTTTGACCGGATTAACACTGCCTTTGCTCAAGGTTACGGGCATCATGCTTTGTTGTTTAAAGCGGACACCGGATTGGGGGCGGAGCAACTAATTCGTATGATCGCCCACCGATTAATTTGCCAATCACCGGAAAATGGTGCGCCGTGCGAAATTTGTCATAGCTGCCATCTGTTCCAAGCCGGAAATCACCCTGACTTTCATCTATTGGCACCGATTGAAAATAAAGATATCGGCGTTGATCAAGTGCGTGAAATTAACGAAAAAGTCAATCAGCATGCGCAACAAAACGGCAATAAGGTGGTATTTGTGCAAGAGGCGGAACGGCTAACCGAAAATGCAGTTAATGCGTTGCTGAAAACACTGGAAGAACCACGTCCAAACACCTATTTTCTGTTACAAACCGATTTATCGGCGAGTCTGCCTGCCACTATTTACAGCCGTTGTCAGATATGGGTAATAAACCCGCCCTCGGCAGAAACCGCATTCAATTGGCTACAAAAGCAACATCCCGATAAAATGGATGAAATTCTGACCGCACTTCGTATTAATT
>CAJPST010000014.1 GCA_905373425.1 uncultured Mesocricetibacter sp. | reverse complement strand
CGGTAAATTGCCACGCACGACTATTTCCGAGTCTTATCAGTTGGAATATGGCGAAGATACGCTGGAAATCCACGCCGATTCAATTCAAGAGGGAGATAATGTTTTAGTAATCGATGATTTGTTGGCAACCGGTGGTACGGTAGAAGCGACGGTGAAACTTATCCGTCGTTTAAAAGGTGAGGTCGCACACGCAGCATTTGTTATCAGCCTGCCGGATTTGGGCGGTGAAGATCGTTTGCGTAGCCTTGGCGTTGAACCCTTTACATTAGTTGATTTTGCCGGCCATTAATTTGGAAGAATAAGTGTGAGTTATCAAGTTTTAGCCCGCAAATGGCGACCGAAAACCTTTGCCGAAGTAGTTGGGCAGGAACATATTTTAACCGCACTTTCCAATGGGTTGAAAGGCAACCGTTTACATCACGCTTATTTATTTTCTGGTACGCGCGGAGTGGGGAAAACTTCCATTGCGCGTTTATTCGCCAAAGGATTGAACTGTGTTAACGGAGTAACTGCTGAACCTTGCGGACAATGTGCTCATTGTCGGGCGATCGAGGAAGGTAATTTTATCGATTTAATTGAAATTGATGCCGCTTCGCGTACTAAAGTCGAAGATACCCGTGAATTGCTGGATAATGTTCAGTATAAGCCTGTACAAGGACGTTATAAGGTTTATCTGATCGATGAAGTACATATGCTGTCGCGTCATTCTTTCAATGCCTTGTTAAAAACCTTGGAAGAACCTCCGGAATACGTTAAATTTTTGCTTGCTACTACCGATCCGCAAAAGCTGCCAATTACGATTCTCTCTCGTTGTATGCAGTTTCATCTGAAAGCATTGGAGCAAAATCAGATCAGTCATCATTTAGCACACATCTTGACGCAGGAAAAAATTCCTTACGAATTCGCTGCGCTTGATAAGATCGCAAAAGCCGCAGAGGGAAGTATCCGTGACAGTTTAAGCTTGACTGATCAGGCAATTGCGTTGTCAAATGCAGATATCCGCTTAGATATAGTAAATACGATGCTCGGTTTGTTGGATGACAATCAACCGATTGAGATTGTTTACGCGTTACAACAGGGAAACGGTGAAGCTCTAATGAAAACCGTGCAGGCAGTAGCGGACAAAGGAGCGGATTGGGATGCATTATTGACGGAAGTGGGGGAAGTCCTACATCAAATCGCGATGCAACAGCTGTTGCCAAATACCACTAACGAAGAAAGCCGTATCGTTTTTTTGGCGAAACATATTTCTCCTGAGGATGTTCAGTTTTTCTATCAAATTGTTACTTCCGGACGCAAAGAACTGGCTTTCGCACCAAATCGTCGTATCGGTGTAGAAATGACATTATTGCGAGCCTTGGCTTTTCACCCTAAATTTATTGCATCGGAAAATCTGTCGCCACAATCACAAAGTGCGGTACAAAATGAAGGCAAATTAGTGGATATGCCCGTCTTGTCACAATCTATCCCGGCTCAGTATAAACCGCAAGCAACAAAGACCAACCAATCAAATCCAATAACACAGAATGCGGTAGCGTCCAAAAATGTTGCGGTAGAATCCACTACTACCAAGCATTCTTCCCAATCCGAATTGGTAGCCGATCATTCACGTATTTCCAATGTACGTGAACAATTGGAAAGGCTGCGTACGCCAATCGGCGAAAAAAAAAACAATAATGCAGTAAATGCCCTCCAAAACGATACGGAAAAAACGCAACCAAAAGTGACCGCACTTCCTGTCGTTTCTCTTGCCAATACGAAATCCAAACCGGATTTACTCGATCGTTTTGTCAATCTTACGGAAAAAAACAAACAAGAAAATCCTATCGCATCGAATGCTGATAAACAAAGTGCGGTAGATAATTCATTGGAAAATGAAACGGAAGACGAAACTGCCTTAGATGAAAGTAAATTGGTGGAGAATTATCGTTGGGAATGGATTAATCCCGAAATGGCGCAGGAACAAACGGGAATTCGTCCGTCAGATATTAAACAGGCAATTTTACAGGAAAAAACGCCCGAATTAATTGAAAAAGTTATTGCATTGGCTGAGCAGCAAGACCAATGGACAAAGGTTGTTGGTCAGCTTGATTTGGAAAACCTAAGATTAATTAAACAAATTGCACTGAATTCGGTTGTACTGTCACAAACTGATGATGAGTTAAAACTTGGTTTGCGTTCAGCTCAATCTCATTTAAATCGTGAAAATGCCATTGACGTGTTGCAACAGGCGGTAACGAAATATTACCAAAAGCCAATTACAGTGAGCATTGAGCTCAATGATGATGAGAATTTGCTTACTCCGCTTGATCAACGGCGCAAAATCTATCAACAACTCAGTGCGGAAGCACAACAAAATTTAATGCGTGACGACAAACTTAACTTGTTGCAAGAAGCTTTTGACGCTAAGTTGGATATGTCGAGTATTCGCCCTGTATAGAAGCATATGTGGCTTTGTCGAATTTCATCACTTCGACGTGAAAAATATCCCTTAATTAAAAAGAACCACCCCAAATCTGAGATAGCCCCTGACGTTATGTGTTTTGTTAATCCGGCGAATAATATAATTTACCGATTTCAATGCGTTGGCGCCCATTCTGCAAGCGCCATTTGTTCGTGTCACGTAAAGAATATACACAGCCGCAATATTCTTGCTGATAAAAACGTTCGCGCTTACTGATTTCAATCATACGTTGGGAGCCGCCACCTTTTCGCCAGTTATAATCCCAATACACGACATCATCATATTTTTCGGCTGCGCGATGACCGCAATCGTTAATTTGATTCATGTCTTTCCAACGTGAAATGCCTAGACAACTGGTGAATACCGGGAAGCCGTTTTCATGAGCGTATTGCGCCGCTTTTTCGAAACGCATATCAAAGCACATGGTGCAACGGATACCACGCTCAGGCTCCCATTCCATGCCTTCAGCACGTTTGAACCATTCCTTACGATCATTTTCGTAGTCGTCATCTACATCAATAAACGGGATATTATGTTTCTGTGCAAAGCGGATATTTTCTTCCTTACGGATTAAATATTCCTGCAACGGATGGATATTCGGATTATAGAAGTAGATGGTAAATTCAATACCTGATGCATGAATGGCCTCCATTACCTCGCCTGAGCAAGGTGCACAGCAGGAATGTAGTAACAATTTGGTGTGACCATCCGGTAATGTTAATTTAGGACGCACAAACGGTGCGTTAGGATCTTTGCGCTCTTTTTGTTTGCGCATTTTAGGCTGAAATTCGACCGCACTTTGGCTATTAAGTTGTGTTTCTTGGGGGGAGGAGAAAGTTCGTTCTGTCATGGTTTATAAATATACTGCGTACTGTTTACTCCGAAATAAGGTGTGTTTGCACACACGTTATTTACAGTCAGTGTTGGGGTTAATAGGTTCTGTCAACTGATAAATAAGCTAATGAAATCAATGCTTGTTTATACTCGTTTTCCGGCAAAATTTGAATAGCATCAACGGCTTTCTGTGCTTCCTGTTTAGCGCGTGCCATAGCGTAGTCTAGAGATTGGTATTCATTCATTATAGCTAATACTTCATCCAGCACATCACGATTACCGCCTTGCTCAATGGTTTTACGAATAAGTTGCGCCTGAGTTTCATTGCCATGGTGCATGGCGTGTAAAAGCGGTAGCGTCGGTTTACCCTCAGCCAAGTCATCTCCTACATTTTTACCTAATTGTATAGCATTGGCACTATAATCTAAAACATCGTCTACCAACTGAAACGCCGTGCCGAGATAACGACCGTAATCTTGTAAGGCAAGCTCTTGTTCCGCCGTCGCATTTGCTACAATTGCCGCTGTTTGGGTGGAAGCTTCAAATAAACGTGCGGTTTTGCTGTAAATCACACGCATATAATTTTCTTCCGTAGTGTTAGGATCGCAAATATTCATTAATTGCTGCACTTCACCCTCGGCAATAACATTTGTTGCTTCAGACATTATTTGTAATATTTTTAACGAATTAAGTTGCGTCATCAATTGGAAAGCTCGAGTGTAAATAAAATCACCTACTAACACGCTTGCCGCATTACCAAACTCCGCATTAGCGGTCGGATTACCCCGTCGCATTGCCGACTCGTCCACAACATCATCGTGTAATAATGTTGCGGTATGGATAAATTCGATAAATGCAGCACAAGTAATATGTTGCTCGCCCCGATAGCCTAATGCATTGGCGGAAAGCGCGGCAATCATCGGGCGAATGCGTTTACCGCCACTTTGAATAATGTAATACCCAAGCTGATTAATTAGAGTTACCTCTGAGTTCAACTGAGCTAAAATTGTCTCATTGACCTTTTGCATATCCGCATCAATCAGAGCTTGGATTGTCTTAATGTCCATTAGGTTGTTGTTCATTGTCATTACAAATAAGCATCGGTTAGGGCATAAAGTGCGGTCGAAAAATACGACATTTTTTACCCTTTAATTTGTTGTTATTCCAAGGTTCAAGTAAACTGTCCTTAACAGTCGCATGATTGTACCTGATTTTCTTCAATTTCTGAAATTAAACCTGTTTTTTCATAAATTTTTTATTTTCTCTGAAATAAAGGCTTGCTATCGGGGGAAATTTTCCGTAGAATTTGCGACCTATTTATATGAATTTTATGTGCGAAATGAAACAACATTAGAGCACAATTTATAGCGGAGTATTTATGTACGCAGTTTTCCAAAGTGGCGGTAAACAACACCGAGTAAGCGAAGGTCAAGTAGTTCGTTTAGAGAAACTTGAACTTGCAACTGGCGCAACAGTTGAGTTTGATTCAGTGTTGATGGTCGTTAATGGTGAAGATGTTAAAATCGGTGCACCGGTTGTTGCCGGCGCAAAAGTAGTGGCTGAAGTAGTTGCACAAGGTCGTGGCGATAAAGTTAAAATCGTTAAGTTCCGTCGTCGCAAACACAGCCGTAAACAACAAGGTCATCGTCAGTGGTTCACAGAAGTGAAAATCACTGGGATTCAAGCATAATTTCAGAGGAGATCAAGTAGATGGCAACTAAAAAAGCTGGTGGTTCAACTCGTAACGGTCGTGATTCTGAAGCTAAACGTCTTGGTGTAAAACGTTTCGGTGGTGAATCTGTATTAGCAGGCAGCATCATCGTGCGTCAACGTGGTACTAAATTCCACGCAGGCAACAACGTTGGAATGGGACGTGACCACACCTTATTCGCGACAGCCGATGGTAAAGTTAAATTTGAAGTGAAAGGCGAAAAAAATCGCAAATATGTCAGCATTGTGACTGAATAATTCACTTGAAACATTAATTTAAATGCCCCACAGCTCTCAGTTAGTGGGGTTTTTATTTTAGTATTCATTAAACATCATAAGCAAAAGTGCGGTCATTTTTTGCGATGTTTTACCAACTTGCCAAGTCTTTTTT
Organism: uncultured Mesocricetibacter sp.; assembly: GCA_905373425.1. GTDB lineage: Bacteria > Pseudomonadota > Gammaproteobacteria > Enterobacterales > Pasteurellaceae > CAJPST01. The sequence continues at coordinate 14,724 of CAJPST010000014.1, read as the reverse complement.
TAATTATAATAATTTCAAATGAACCAACGTGCTTTTCCCGGTTTTCTGTTTGCTTTACTCGCCGCAGCGATGTGGGGAGCTTTGCCTATTGGTTTGCAACAGGTATTGAAAGTGATGGATCCGCAAACTATCGTTTGGTATCGTTTTGCGATAGCCGGATTAGGGTTATTACTGATTTTAGCAGGTAAGAAAACACTGCCGGATTTAAAACGCCTTCATCGACGTTATGTTTTATTGATTCTTTTAGGAATTTTCGGGTTGTCGGTTAATTTCGTGTTATTTAATATAGCATTGCAATATATTCCGCCAACCACCAGCCAAGTATTAAGCCCGCTTTCTTCTTTTGTGATGCTGTTGGTTGGAGTATTTGTTTTTAAAGAAAAAATGGGAATACACCAGAAAATTGGTCTGGTGGTGCTGATTGTAGGGCTTATTCTGTTCTTTAATGACCATTTCGCCGATTTTATGCAGTTTAATCTATATTTTAAGGGCGTTTTAATTGCTTTTATTGCCAGTACTATTTGGGTGGCTTATGGCATTGCTCAGAAAATATTATTGCTTAAATTCAGTTCGCAACAGATTCTATTGCTTATTTATCTTGGTTGCGCTTTGATTTTTCTTCCATTTTCCTCACCAAAACAGCTTTTTGAACTTAATGGATTACAGTTGGGCTGCTTACTATTTTGCTGTGCCAATACGTTAATTGCTTACGGTAGCTATGCGGAAGCATTGAATCGTTGGGAGGTTTCTAAGGTTAGCGCGATGATGACCCAAATCTCGATCTTTACCATTATTTTTTCAGAAGTGTTAGCCCATATAGCACCGGCGGTTTTTTCTGATCAGCAATTAAATTCCTTAAGTTATTTTGGGGCGGTGTTAGTGGTATCCGGCTCATTGTTGTCGGCAATCGGGCATAAATTACCAATCGGCCGAACGGCTAAAATTAAGTGAATGCACAATGAAACAACAACCCTTATTAGGTTTTTTATTCGCACTGGTTACGGCGATGGCTTGGGGATCTTTAGCTATTGCATTAAAACAGGTTGTAGCGGTGATGAATGCTCAAACCATTATTTTTTATCGTTTTTCAGTCGCTGCGTTGGCACTGATTATTTTATTGGGAATAAAGCGTAAATTACCAAAACTCAGTCAATTTACACCGCACTTATGGCGTTTGGCTCTGGTTGGCGTATTGGGGCTAGCGGGAAATTTCTTCTTCTTTAATTCGTCGCTAAGTTATGTTGATCCGGCTGTGACGCAAATTTTCATTCATTTGTCATCCTTTTCAATGCTGATATGTGGTGTGTTAATTTTTAAAGAAAAATTGGGAGTACACCAAAAAATCGGATTAGTATTATTGGTTATTGGGTTAGGACTATTTTTTAATGATCGGCTTGATCTTTTGCTTGAACTCAATGTTTATTCAACAGGCGTAATCTTGAGCATTATTGCCGCATTAGTCTGGGTTGGTTATGGTCTTGCGCAGAAATTGATGTCGCGAGTCTTTAGTTCGCAGCAGATCTTAATGATGATGTATATAGGTTGTGCCTTGTTATTTATGCCTGTTGCCGAGATTGGACAAGTGCGGGAACTTGACGGTTTTGTTTTTGGTTGCTTTGTTTATTGTTGCTTGAATACTTTGATTGGCTATGGAGCTTACGCGGAAGCCTTGAATCATTGGGATGTGTCGAAAGTCAGTGTGATTATTACTTTAGTGCCGTTATTTACGATTTTATTTATGCACTTGTCGCATTATTTATTGCCTATGCGTTTTTCCGCTCCCAATCTAAATTCTATTAGTTATATAGGCGCATTTATTGTAGTATTAGGCGCAATGTTGTCCGCTATCGGGCATAAACTAATTAAATATATAAAGGTGAAAAATGAAATTTATAGATGAAGCGTTAATTCGTGTGGAAGCCGGTGATGGCGGTAATGGTTGTGTCAGTTTTCGCCGTGAAAAATATATTCCGAAAGGTGGACCGGACGGCGGTGATGGCGGTGATGGCGGCGATGTATATTTAGTTGCCGATGAAAATCTGAATACACTGATTGACTATCGGTTTGAAAAACGTTTTGCCGCCGAACGAGGACAGAATGGACGTAGTGCAAATTGTACAGGTCATCGCGGCAATGATATAACTTTGCGAGTGCCGGTGGGAACACGTGCCATTGATAATGACACTAAAGAAGTATTAGGCGATTTAACTAAACACGGTGCCAAAATGCTGGTAGCAAAAGGTGGGTATCACGGTTTGGGCAATACCCGTTTCAAATCTTCCGTTAATCGTGCACCACGTCAGAAAACCAACGGCACACCGGGAGAGAAACGTGATTTACAGCTTGAGTTGATGTTATTGGCGGATGTGGGAATGCTCGGTTTGCCGAACGCAGGTAAGTCTACTTTCATTCGTGCGGTATCTGTGGCTAAGCCAAAAGTGGCAGATTATCCTTTCACAACCTTGGTTCCAAGTCTTGGGGTTGCTCGAGTCGATAATAATCGCAGCTTCGTCGTTGCCGATATTCCCGGTTTAATTGAGCACGCTTCCGAGGGGGCGGGGTTAGGAATCCGTTTCCTTAAACATTTAGAACGTTGTCGCGTATTGATTCATTTGGTGGATATTGCGCCGATTGATGAAAGCGATCCTGCGCATAATATCGCAATTATCGAAAACGAACTGGCGCAGTATAGTGAAAAACTTGCGGAGAAACCACGTTGGTTGGTATTTAATAAAATTGATACCATGAGTGATGAAGAAGCGCAGGAGCGCGCGCAGGATATTGCCGAACGCCTAGGCTTAGAAGAAGATTACTATCTGATTTCCGCGGTAACGGGTAAAAACGTACAACCATTAACCCGTGATATTATGGATTTCATCGAGGCTAATCCGCGTGAGACGGAAGAAGAAAAACCTACATCGGAAGAAGTGAAATTTAAGTGGGAAGATTATCATCAAGAACAGCTCGCCGAACATCAATTTGACGAAGATGATTGGGAAGACGACTGGTCGGAAGAAGATGATGAAGGGGTTGAGATTATCTACAAACCTTAATCTTGCCTTTAGGTGTGAAAGTATGAGCATAAAGTGCGGTCGAAAAAACGCGTGTTTTTTAACCGCACTTTTATTATTTATCAAATTGCCGATTATTTTTTAGTGTGAACTTTGATTTGCTCTTTCATTTTTGCTTTCACTTCTCGGCGTTGTTTGGAAAGCTCTGCTTTGCGAATGACGTAGTCGTCTACGCGGTTTTCATAGTCATCACGCATTTGAGTGATAATCGAGCGAACATCATCAATATCCATATTAGGATTAATGTATTGATTTAAGTTATCAAGCAATAACGCACGTTTTTGATTATCGCGAATTTTGCGGTCAATATCTTGCATTTCCCGCGCCAACTTGTTTTTTAAACGAAACATACGCACATATTCCAACACATCTTGAAAAGATTGTTTATTTACATTTTCCATAGTTAAACTCTCTATAATTAAAAACGAACTAGTATACTCTAGCCCTTTTGATGGAATTCGTCAAAAAGTAAAGTTCAATTTTGCGAACAGGATCAAATTTTTTTAACAATTCACTGAAATGCGTTGATTATCAATTCTCAAGGTGATAAAACTAAACACCGTATTTTCCCATTTTCAGAATCAACGTTAGGAAGTCATTATGTCACAGATATTTAATTTTAGCGCTGGTCCGGCAATGATGCCGCCGGCAGTTTTAGAGCAAGCTCAAAAAGAGTTACGTAATTGGCAGAATCAGGGTACATCTGTTATGGAAGTGAGCCATCGGGGAAAATATTTTGTCGAGTTGGCGACACAATCCGAGAAAGATTTACGTGAACTATATCAAATTCCCGGTAATTATCGTATTTTGTTTTTGCAGGGGGGGGCACGCGGTCAGTTTGCGGCTATTCCGATGAATTTAGCGAATAAAAAAGGTAAGGCACTTTATTTAACTAGTGGGCATTGGTCTGCAACAGCGGCAAAGGAAGCGCGTAATTTTACCGAAGTGGACGAAATAGACATCTTAAGCTCTCATACTGATTCTAATAGTATATTAAAAGTGGAGCGTTTGGATTTTAGCGATATTGCCGAGCAATATGATTATGTGCATTATTGCCCGAACGAGACCATTAGCGGGGTGGAAATTTTTGATGTACCGAAGGTTGGGAACGCAGTGTTAGTGGCGGATATGTCGTCTAACATTTTATCGCGTAACATAGACATCAGCCGATTTGGTTTAATTTATGCGGGAGCACAAAAAAATTTAGGGCCTGCGGGTATTACCCTTGTTATCGTGCGTGAAGATTTAATTGGCAATGCCCGTCAAGCTACGCCGTCAATTTGGGATTATGCAGTGCAAACCAAAGCAGACTCGATGATCAACACGCCTCCAACCTTTGCTTGGTATCTTTGCGCTTTGGTTTTCAAACACTTATTGGCTTGCGGTGGCGTTGAGGAAATGGAACGACGCAATCATGCCAAAGCAGAATTATTATATACCTATTTAGATCAAAGCAAGTTTTATCGCAATTATGTGGCGAAAGAAAATCGTTCGATAATGAATGTGACTTTTACTACCGATAATGACGAATTGAATGCCAAATTTGTCGCTGAGGCGACAGCAGCGGGCTTGCAGGCATTAAAAGGCCATAAAGTGTTGGGTGGAATGCGCGCATCTATTTACAATGCTATGCCGATCGAGGGCGTGCAGGCGTTGATTGCGTTCATGAAAAAATTTGAAGCAGAAAACGCTGAATAAATCTTATCGGTGCGGGAAGTCTTCCGCACCCTGTAATTAACCAAAGTGCGAGCAGAATGCTTGCGCGGATAAAAAGTGCGGTCGAAAAAAATGACGTTTTTACAACGCGCCAATACCGGCGTGCAATCTCTTTCCCCTTACCAAGCGGGTAAACCTATCGAAGAGTTGGAGCGTGAGCTCGGCATTTCCAATATCATCAAACTGGCTTCTAATGAAAACCCGTTTGGTTTTCCTGACAGCGCCAAATTGGCAATTACACATCAATTAAATGATTTAACCCGTTATCCCGACTCCAACGGGTTTGAACTAAAAGCGACAATAGCAAAAAAATTTAATCTGCATCCGAATCAGGTTACGCTGGGTAATGGTTCTAATGATTTGATTGAGTTAGTGGCGCATACTTTTGCCGGTGAGCAGGATGAAATTATCTTTTCCCAATATGCCTTTATTGTTTATCCGCTTATTTCCAAAGCGATTAATGCAATTTCTCGTGAAATTCCGGCGAAAAACTGGGGGCACGATTTGGACGGTTTTTTAGCTGCCATAAATGATAAAACCAAGTTAATTTACATCGCCAACCCCAATAACCCGACAGGTAATTTTCTAACCGAAGTAGAACTTGAAGCGTTCTTGGCTAAAGTGCGGTCAGATATTATCGTGGTTTTAGATGAAGCTTATACCGAATTTACCGCTGAAAATGAACGGGTAGATTCGTTCGGTTTATTAACTAAATATCCAAATCTAGTGGTTTCTCGTTCGCTTTCGAAAGCTTATGGGCTGGCAGGGTTGCGTATTGGTTATGCGGTTTCTAATCCGGAAATTGCGGGCCTGCTTAACCGAGTACGACAGCCGTTTAATGTAAACAGCCTGGCACTAACAGCTGCGGTTGCCGTGTTGCAGGACGACAATTTTGTGAAAAAAGTAGCTGAAAATAATCGTATCGAGATGAAGCGTTATGAAGCCTTTTGCCTACAACACGGGCTTGAATATATTCCGTCTAAAGGGAACTTTATTACCATCAATTTCAAGCAACCGGCTGCACCGATTTATGACGCTTTGCTGCATGAAGGCGTAATTGTCCGCCCGATTGCAGGTTATGGTATGCCGAATCATTTACGCATAAGCATCGGCTTGCCGGAAGAAAACAACAGATTTTTCACAGCACTGACTAAAGTGCTTCATTTATCTTAACTTTTAACAGGAGAGTATTATGGCTAAAATCACTCTAGCGGGAAATCCGATTAATGTAGACGGACATTTCCCACAGCCGAGCGAAAGCCTTGGGGAATTACGTTTCACAAATAACGAATTGGCTGATGTGTCACTGGCGGAATTTGCCGGTAAACGCAAAGTATTAAATATTTTTCCGAGTATTGATACCGGGGTGTGTGCCGCTTCGGTGCGTACTTTTAATCAAAAAGCAGCGGTTCTGAATAATGTCGTCGTGTTATGTATCTCTGCGGACTTACCGTTTGCGCAGGCTCGTTTTTGTGGGGCGGAAGGTATTGAAAATGTACAAACATTATCCACTTTCCGTCATAAAGCTACCCATCAAGTTTTAGGTGTGGATATTACTGATGGGCCGTTGGCAGGATTGACCGCTAGAGCAGTGATTGTACTGGATGAAAATAACAAAGTTTTGTATAGCGAGTTGGTCGGCGAAATCAAACAAGAGCCAAATTATGATGCGGCATTGGCGGCTTTATAATCGGCTAGGTTAATAATTAGGCTCGGTAAATGGACTGAGCCTTTTTATTTATGATGAAAAGTGCGGTCGGATTTTTGTGTGAAATCTTCTATAATGTGTGTTACTACAATATTTTATATGTAAAGGAACCCAATGGACAAAATTACTTTAAACCCTATTTTCCGTGTTGAAGGCACGGTTAATCTTCCCGGCTCTAAAAGCCTGTCCAATCGAGCATTATTGCTTGCCGCTTTGGCAAAAGGCACGACTAAAGTGACGAATTTGCTCGACAGCGATGATGTTCACCATATGCTCAATGCACTCAAACAGTTAGGAGTAAATTATCGCTTATCGGAAGACAAATCCGTGTGTGAAGTGGATGGTTTGGGGCGTGCTTTTGAATGGTATAGCGGTTTATCGTTGTTTTTAGGTAATGCAGGTACGGCGATGCGTCCTTTAGCTGCTGCATTATGTCTGGCTAATGCGGATACACAAGGGAAGAAAGAAGTTGTGCTAACCGGTGAACCGCGAATGAAAGAGCGTCCGATCAAACATTTGGTAGACGCATTGATTCAGGCCGGCGCAGATGTGCAATATTTGGAACAAGATGGTTATCCGCCACTAGCGATACGTAACAGCGGGTTGGTTGGCGGTAAAGTGCAAATCGACGGCTCGGTTTCATCGCAATTTTTAACCGCACTTTTAATGGCCTCTCCGATGGCTTCTGCCGATACGGAAATTGAAATTTTAGGTGATCTAGTTTCTAAACCCTATATTGATATTACCTTGAATATGATGAAAATTTTTGGCGTTAGCGTGGAAAATCAAAACTATCAACGTTTTTTGGTGAAAGGTAATCAACAGTATTTGTCACCTAAGACTTTCTTAGTGGAAGGCGATGCTTCATCCGCGTCTTATTTCCTTGCAGCCGGTGCGATTAAAGGTAAAGTACGGGTAACAGGTGTAGGCAAAAACAGCATGCAGGGAGACCGTTTATTTGCTGATGTATTGGAAAAAATGGGGGCACGTATCACGTGGGGCGACGACTATATTCAAGCAGAACAAGGGCGATTGGTCGGAGTGGATATGGACATGAACCATATTCCTGATGCCGCTATGACTATTGCTACTACGGCATTGTTTGCCGAAGGTGAGACTGTAATACGCAACATTCACAATTGGCGTGTGAAAGAAACCGACCGCCTTACGGCAATGGCGGCTGAATTGCGCAAAGTCGGCGCTATCGTTGAAGAGGGCGAAGATTTTATCCGCATTCAACCGATGGCCCTTGAGCAATTTAAGCATGCGGAAATTGAAACCTATAATGATCACCGAATGGCTATGTGTTTCGCGTTGATAGCGTTGTCGGAAACTCCGGTCACAATCCTCGAACCGACCTGTACTGCCAAAACTTTCCCGACCTTTTTTGATGAGTTTGCGACAATAGCAAAAGAGGAATAGCAGAAGATAAATAAAGTGCGGTTATTCTGTTGAGGGAGCTCTACACTTGCAATACGGCTGATTGTTCATTAAGGATAATACCGAAAAATCCTTCTTCTTATAAATTTGGGCAATGCGGATACCCGCAAGGTATTGAAGTATATCTGACTAATTTTGCGGACGGTAGCGCGGATTGGCACTTCAAAATTAGTCATATGCTACCAAGAAATTCGGAGAAAAGGGATTTTGTGAAAAGGATTCGGCAGGAATGTGAAATACAGTGTTTGCCTTATTTTATAAAAAACTAGTTAATGTAATTAACCCTTGCAACCCACAGATTTTTCGTTAAAATGCACTGACTTTTAATTAATTACGGAAGAAAAATTATGTTTGGAAAAGGTGGATTGGGCGGCTTAATGAAGCAGGCTCAACAAATGCAAGAACGTATGCAGAAAATGCAGGAAGAAATCGTTCTGCTAGAAGTAACCGGTGAATCTGGTGCCGGTTTGGTCAAAATTACGATAAATGGCGCACATAATTGTCGCCGCGTAGAAATTGATCCTTCCTTGATGGAAGACGATAAAGAAATGTTGGAAGACTTGATTGCGGCAGCCTTTAATGATGCTGTGCGCCGTGCAGAGGAGCTACAACAAGAAAAAATGGCATCCGTAACTGCAGGAATGGGATTGCCGCCGGGTTTTAAAATGCCGTTTTAAGAAAATGGCTTAAAAAATCGACCGCACTTTTACTGCCGATTTAATTCGTAGTAGGTAAAGTGCGGTTCGTTTTTTGTTCATTTTGAGAATTGTTATGCAAAGTAGTCCTTTATTAGAAAACCTGATCGAACATTTACGCTGTCTTCCCGGTGTAGGACCCAAATCCGCGCAACGGATGGCATATCATTTGTTACAGCGTGATCGTAGCGGTGGAATGAATTTAGCACGCGCATTGACGGAAGCAATGTCAAAAATAGGGCACTGTAATCATTGCCGAACCTTTACGGAAGAGGAAGTGTGTAGCATTTGTAACAATCCTCGCCGTCAAAATAGCGGTTTATTATGCGTGGTGGAAATGCCATCTGATATTCAGGCGATCGAACAGACAGGGCAATTTTCAGGGCGTTATTTTGTATTAATGGGGCATTTATCGCCACTTGACGGTATTGGGCCACGTGAGATTGGGTTGGATTTATTACAACGCCGCTTACAAACCGAGCTGTTCAGCGAGGTCATTTTAGCTACCAATCCCACCTCAGAAGGTGAAGTAACCGCAAACTATATCGCCGAATTGTGTTTACAACACAACATTAAGGTCAGCCGTATTGCTCATGGCATTCCTGTTGGGGGCGAATTGGAAACCGTAGATGGCACGACGTTAACCCATTCTCTTCTGGGGCGGCGTTTGTTAAATGATGTAGAATAAAAATTCTGAAGACTACAGTTCATTTTTCGATGGATATTTATGAAAAATTATGTCTTTCCCACACAGGCTCTTACTTTATTACTCGTATTAGCACTTGCCTTAATAGGGAGTATTTATCCTATTTTGACTTTGTTAAAAATATAGCCTTATAAATAATCAAAGTGCGGTTGGTTTCTACGGAATTTTATTGCATGATAGAATCCGTTAAAAACCAACCGCACTTTTGTTGTTAAGCTGTTTTAGTTATTTACTCGGTTAATTAGAAATTGTGTTAATAATGGGACTGGGCGACCGGTTGCACCTTTATTGGCACCTTGTAACCATGCTGTGCCTGCAATATCAAGATGCGCCCAGCGGTAGTTTTTAGTGAAGTGGGAAAGGAATGCGCCGGCTGTAATCGCACCTCCCCAACGTCCGCCAATATTAGCGAGGTCGGCGAAGTTGGATTTAAGCTGTTCGTCGTATTCTTCACTAAGTGGCAATTGCCAGGCTTTATCAGCACTTTGCCGCGAGGCTAGTTCGATTTGTTGTGCCAGTTCATCATCAGTAGAGATTAAACCGCTATTATGTTGTCCTAAAGCAACAACACAAGCGCCGGTGAGCGTTGCCACATCAATAACCAGTTCTGGGTTGAACTTTTGTACATAAGTCAGCGTATCACATAATACCAAGCGCCCTTCGGCATCAGTATTGAGCACTTCAACGGTTAACCCATTCATTGTGGCTAAAATATCGCCTGGGCGATAAGCGTTACCGTCGGGCAGATTTTCACAACCGGCTAACACGCCGATAACGTTAATCGGGAGTTGTAGTGAAACTAATGCGTTCATTACTCCATAAACTGATGCCGCACCGCACATATCGTATTTCATTTCATCCATTTCAGCGGCAGGTTTGAGCGAAATACCTCCGGCATCAAAAGTTAAGCCTTTGCCCACTAACACGATTGGCTTTGACTGTGGATCAGGATGATTGCGATATTCCATTATGGTTAATTTTGCTTCGTTATGAGAACCGCGTGATACGGCGAGATAGGCTTGCATTCCTAACTCAGACAACTCGGCTTCCCCTAGTATTGTAGTCTTTAAAAGTGCGGTGGAATTTTCTAGCGTTTTTGCCTGCGTAGCCAGATAAGCCGGATTGCATATATTAGGCGGGCAATTGGCAAGATCTTTAGCTGTTTTCACACCGAGAGCAACGGCGCAAGCGTGTTGAATAGCAAGTTCCGTTTGGGCAATTTCCGTATCGGCAACATTGAAGATCACTTCGCTGAGTTTTCCTTGTTCTTCATTTTTCTTGCTTTTAAACTGGTCAAAAACATAAAAACTTTCTTCTATGGTTTCTATGGCGAAACGTACGTTCCAATATAGATCTCGGTCTTTAATTTTTACGTCGGTTAGCGTATTGATCACACTTTCTGCTGCCGTTTCTTTCACTGCTTGAACGGCTTTTTGAATAATTTGCTTATACTGACGCTCATTGATTTCATTTGGTTTGCCGCACCCAACCAACACGATTCTTTCCGAACCTTTACGTAAAATCTGTACTTGTCCGATTTTTCCCGTAATTTCACCGTTAGCAACCAAATCGCTGATTTCATTGTTGAGTTGTGAATTAAGTTGTTCGGCGGTCTCGGAAAGTTGGCGATCTTCAAAAATCGCCGCTAAAATACATTCGTTCGATTCGGATTGAATAGAGCTTTTAGTCAGGTATTTCATAATGTTCTTCCTAATTTTACTGTTTTTAGATAAAAAATAAGCTATGATAAGCGACGAATTGACAGAGGTACTGTCTAACTTAAAGAATTTTCAGTAAATTGCAAGAAAAAGATATGATTTTAACCCGATATTTAACTAAAGAAGTTTTTAAAACTCAGATTGCTATTCTGTTCATTTTATTACTGATTTTCTTTTGTCAACAACTCGTACGTGTACTTGGTTCGGCTGCAAGCGGTAAAGTACCGGCGGATTTGGTGCTTTCTTTGCTTGGTCTCGGGATGCCGACAATGGCACAATTAATGTTACCTTTGTGCTTGTTTATTGCCCTATTACTAACCTTTGGACGTTTATATGCGGAAAGTGAAATTACCGTAATGCGCGCTTGTGGTGTCGGGCAGCGGATTTTGATATGTGTGGCGTTGTTGTTGTCTATTTTTACGGCAGGGCTGGCAGCTTATAATGCGCTATGGGTGTCCCCTTGGACAATCAAGAAACAAGCAGAGATTGTAGAAGATGCAAAAGCCAATCCGAATATGTCAGCACTGTCTTCCGGTCAGTTTATTTCTTCTAATAATGGTGAGTTTGTTTTATTTATCAATGAAATAAAAAACGATCAAATTAATGATGTGTATGTTTTTCAGATGCAACCTAAAGGTAATTTTAAACCGGCCGTAGTCATTGCGGAAAAAGGTGAGTTAAAAGCCTTGCCTAACGGCGATCAAATTTTAAATTTGCAAAATAGCCAACGTATTGAAGGAACGGCGGTGTTGCCTGATTTTAAAATTACTCAGTTTGAAGAATATCAGGTATATTTGGGGCATCAAGCGGTGAGTTCAGATAATAAGGAAGTGGCGGTATTTAGTTTAGATGAATTATTGAACACCGATACGTTACAAGCTAAATCGGAACTACATTGGCGGATAACCTTAATTTTAGCCGTGCCTATCATGGCTTTACTTGCCGTTCCACTAAGCCGTGTTAACCCACGGCAAGGACGTTTTGCCAAAATTTTACCGGCGTTATTATTATATTTAGTGTATTTTTTGGCGCAAAGTTCGTTAAAATCAGCAGGAGCAGCAGGGAAGTTGGATGCCGGTATGATTATGCCTTTAGTGAATATCGGGTTTCTTGCTTTAGCGATATTGATGAATGGTTGGAACACAATATTTATGTCAAAACTTCGCTATTCCTTTTCCCGTAAAACTGCGGTGGAGGGGTAAAAATGATAATGGGCACTTTGGATCGCTATCTCGGCAAAAGTATTTTAGGTGCGATTTTTGCCACATTACTGACTTTAGTCGGATTATCGGCAATTATTAAATTTGTCGAACAGTTTCGTTTTGTGGGGCGAGGCACTTATGACATTTGGCAAGCAACCGTTTACACAATATTAACCATTCCAAAAGATGTAGAAACTTTTTTTCCGATGGCGGCATTACTCGGTTCTTTAATTGCGCTCGGTAATTTAGCCAGCCGTAGCGAATTAGTCGTCATGCAATCATCTGGTTTCTCGCGTCTGAAAATTGGTCTTGCAGTGATTAAAACTGCTGTTCCGTTAGTTCTACTGACGATGTTGATCGGCGAGTGGGGGATTCCGCAAACCGAACAATTCGCCCGTGATATGCGAGCGAAAGCAATTGCCGGTAGCTCAATGCTAACTGTACGTAATGGCGTGTGGGCAAAAGATGGTAATGATTTCGTTTATGTACGGGAAATTACCGATGATGCGGAATTAAAAGATATTTATATATATCGGTTTGATGATAATCACCAATTAAAACAACTTAGCCATGCTAATCAGGCACGTTATGATTCCGCGCAACAACACTGGACATTAAATCAAATTAACACTTCTGAATTACTAGGTGAAGAAGTAAAAACTATCAATAAATTAAATGGTGTTTGGAAAACTAGCTTAACCCCCGATAAAATCGGTATTTCATCATTGCGCCCAACATCTTTATCCATTTCCGGTCTTGCGGATTATATCGTTTTTTTAAAACAGACGGGACAAGACGCGCGAAAATTTGAAATAACATATTGGCAAAAACTACTTCAACCGCTTTCTGTTGCGGTGATGATGCTAATGGCATTATCTTTTATTTTTGGGCAAACTCGCAGCGTTACTGCCGGAGCACGTATCGTCAAAGGTATTTTATACGGTTTTGCTTTTTATGTGATTAACGAGATTTTTGCACGAATGAGCGTAGTTTATGATGTTATCCCGGTTATTGGTGCGCTAATGCCAAGTTTGGTGTTTTTGATACTTACCTTATGGTTGTTTAGTCGTAAAAGGGACTAATACAGTATTTCTTATATGTTTGAATAAAGTAATGTTAAAAGTGCGGTTAAAAAACAGTGTTTTCCAAAATTTGTCGAAAATTAAAGCGAATGAATGGAAATATTTAAATTTATGCTTGCAACCCGACAGGATAACCGTATAATGCACGCACTAACATTGATGACAATCGTTCATGAATGCAATTTAGGTAAGAAATTGGTAATAAATAACTCAAAAAACCAATAGATAATTGATAAAACCTAAAAACAATAATTAGCCAGTGTGACGAAATTGGTAGACGTAGCGGATTCAAAATCCGCCGCCCTTAAAAGCGTGTCGGTTCGAGTCCGACCACTGGCACCACTAATCAGATAAAAAACTAGAGCCGCTTTTTAAAGCGGCTTTTTTGTTGTTAGATTATTTATAAATTAGCACTTGCTTTTTATGTCTATTCAAACAACCTCTTGAATCAAAGTGGAAATATCATCGGGAAAGGCTAAATCTTCAGCCATTAGAGCAATTTGTTGTTCTGTATATATGGTACCGTTGTAAACTACGATAATGCTCACATCACCTTTTTGCAGAAAATTTTTCTCACCGAATTCTGTGTAACGCGTTGCTCCGATACTAATTATCGCTTGAGTAGGATAATCTGCTTGTTGCAATAATTCAGCAATGTTGTTCATCGGACCTTGATCAGGTTGGTTATTCATTCGCTCTACAATCCAATCTAATAATTTGTGATGAAAATAACTATAACCTAATGCGGGACTATCAAGCCCATAAGCCCGTGTTTGACCGTTACGCCGATGAAAACAGGCAATGCGGTATTGATCCATTTCTCCACCAGGCTCAAAATTGCTCAGCGGGATAAGTTTATCGGAAATCCCTTTGCTATTAGCTCCCCAATTTTTCTTTTCACAGATTTTATTTGCATTTGGGCGACGGATAGAACAATCATTATAGGCGGCAAAAAAGTGCGGTCGGATTTTGGTGACTTTTTGTTGGTTGTACTCCAGCCCACAAATTAACGCAATTTCAGGTTCAATCTGAAGGTTATCGGCATTGCCTGTTGGAAACTGAATTTCTTTTGAACTAAGAGGATAAACTGATAAAAATCCGGCTTGAGGTGCTGGCACATAAAATGGAAAAATCGCTTTTGGCTGTATTTCTTCTATTGTAGTGATACTAGCAAAATCAGCAGCTTCTCCGGCTTGTTCTAAATGACCGGCAAAATTACCGGCTACTCCTAAACCAATTACATTCTTGAATTTCATTTCGCACCCTATAAACAATAAGAAATAATGAATGAACTTTAATATTTAAAATAGGCAAAAACAAGCTGGATTGTTTAAAAAATATTCGTTTGGAACAAAAACTAAAAAAAATTGCAAATATGGCTTGCAA
>CAJPST010000013.1 GCA_905373425.1 uncultured Mesocricetibacter sp. | reverse complement strand
ATTTTTTCGCCTTCGCCTTGACGAATCAGGCTTTCAGGCGTAACATTGCGCGCGATTTAGTAATATGAGGACACACACTTTGGACAGTCACAGTCGATACCGATCGAAATTTTTAGTTTAACTGTCGCCACTCACTTATCGGCGACAAGGCGCGCGGATAAGTTTCTTTATTACCGCATTTTAATAGGTATCTTTTACCAAAATAACGATTTTTTTGACCGCGCTTTGCGGTTCGTTAAGGTTGGTATTCTTTTGTTCATTGCGTTGTTCATAATCCTGAAAAGAAGGAGTATGACAAAATGATTAATGCATTTGCACTTGATGACGCACGTTTAACCCGTCTGGAAAATGAAAGCGGCGAGTTAAATACGGCGATTTGGATCGATCTGCTTGAACCTAGCATGGAAGAGCGGGAACTTCTACAAAATGGTTTAGGACAAAGCTTAGCTTCGTTTTTGGAGTTAGAAGATATTGAAGCGTCTGCACGTTTTTTTGAAGATGAAGACGGTTTACATCTGCACTCCTTCTTTTATTGTGAGGACGAAGACGATTATGCCATACTTGCCAGCGTGGCATTTACCGTGCGTGATGGACGTTTGTTTACCCTGCGTGATCGTGAGCTACCCGCTTTTCGCTTGTATCGTATGCGTTCGCGTAATCAACGTTTACTGGAATGTAACGCTTATGAACTGTTGCTGGATTTATTTGAAACTAAAATCGAACAATTGGCCGATGTAATTGAAAATGCGTATGCAGATTTAGAAAAATTAAGCCGTGTGATTCTGGAAGGAAAACAGGGAGAAGCTTTTGACGAAGCCTTAAATACTTTGACGGAACAAGAAGATGCCAGTTCTAAGGTGCGGCTATGTCTGATGGATACTCAACGTGCATTGAGTTTTTTAGTGCGTAAAACCCGTTTACCGACAAGCCAGTTGGAACAAGCACGTGAAATCCTGCGAGATATTGAATCTTTGCAACCGCATAACGAATCGTTATTTCAAAAAGTAAACTTCCTGATGCAAGCAGCAATGGGTTATATCAATATTGAGCAGAATAAAATTATGAAATTCTTCTCGGTAGTATCGGTGATGTTCCTGCCTGCCACTTTAGTTGCTTCCACTTATGGTATGAATTTTGACTTTATGCCTGAACTACATTTTAAATACGGTTACCCAATGGCGATCGGGCTGATGATTGTTGCCGCTCTTACACCGTATATTTATTTTAAACGTAAGGGTTGGCTGTAAACATGTAAAAGTGCGGTCGTTTTTAAGGGCGTTTTTACAACGCCCTTATTTATTCTTACATACATTCCCAACGGAAAGTGCTACAATCACCCGTTCTATTTTTAGAATATAGCAAATATAAATTAAGAGAAAATTATGTCACGTCAAAAGAAAACCCGTCGTATCACTGATATTATGCCGGCACGCAAAACCGATAAAAAACCGGAAGCCATGCCTCGTTCGGGTAAAAAATTGACCCGTTATGAATTGGATGCCAAAGCACGTGAAGAAAAGCGCAAACGCAAGCATAAAGGGTTAACTTCAGGTTCGCGTCACAGCGCGGCAGAAAATCAAGATAACTATCAAGATGATAGTGCAAAAGATCCCCGTTTGGGTAGTCGCAAAAAAGTACCGTTGATTGTAGAATTTGTCAATAAACCGGAGCAAGGGCAAACTATTCCCGCGGTGAAAACTTCATCGATAAAAACGACGGAAAAAGCGACCGCACTTGATCCGCACTTGGTTTTGGAAAAAGAATTAGAATCACTGGAAAATAATGAGTGTTTAAATCAGTTACTAGATGATTTGGATGCGGGTAAAAAATTAAGTGCTGAAGATCAGAAATTTGTTGATGAGTGTTTGGATCGTATCGGTTACTTAATGAATGAACTGGGCATTGAAGAGGAAGAAGAAAATGCCGAGGATTTATACCGCACTTTTGAGAAAATTGATATTAACCAATTTAAATAACTGATAAAACAGCTATGTGGACAGCATTATTAATACTCGGTGGGCTAATTATTTTAGCAATGACGGCTTATGCAATACGTTTATTACTTGCCGTGCGTAAACAAAATCAAGCGTTACAAAATGTTCGAACGGCACGCACCGAGCGCTTGAAAGAAAGTATTGTGATTATTGCCAAAGCTATGCAAAACGGCGATTGTAATCATTCCGAAGGTGTAATCCGATTAAAAATGTTACTTGACCCTTTGGGTAGAAAAAAGCTAAACGAATATCCCGCTATGTTTGAACTTTATGAAGTAGTGCAGGATATGCCGACTCATGAAGCTCGGCGAGAGTTAAAGAAAAATGAGCGTATGCGTTTGGATTTGCAGCGTGAAAGCGCTGAAGCAAAGCTGGAAGAAATTATTCAGGCCGAATTAAAACAATTACTTATTGATGTCACTTAATTAGATTTTATTATCGGGAGAATCATCATGTCCGAAATCACTTGGGACTTAAACTTAATTCAAAAATACAATAATTCCGGGCCACGTTATACTTCTTATCCGACGGCATTGGAATTTCACGAAAATTATACCGAGCAAGACTTTGACGAGGCCGCTAAACGTTACCCGGAACGTCCGCTTTCCCTTTATGTGCATATTCCGTTTTGTCATAAACTCTGTTATTTCTGCGGCTGCAACAAAGTCATTACCCGCCATCAACATAAAGCCGATATTTATCTGGATTATCTGGAAGAAGAAATAAAAAACCGCGCTCAATTGTTTCGTAACCGTCATGTTACTCAGGTACACTGGGGCGGCGGTACGCCTACCTATTTGACCAAAGCGCAATCCGCACGTTTAATGCAAATGTTGCGTGATAACTTTACTATCTCCGATCAAGCGGAAATTAGCATTGAAATGGATCCACGCGAAATTGAATTATCTATGTTAGAGCATCTGCATAACATCGGTTTTAATCGAATCAGCATGGGCGTGCAGGATTTTAATAAAGAAGTGCAACAAGCGGTCAATCGGGAACAGGACGAAGAATTCATCCGAGCGTTACTTATTCGTGCGCGGGAACTCGGTTTTCAATCAACGAATTTAGATTTAATCTATGGATTACCGTTACAAACCGTAGAAAGTTTCACGTTTACTTTGCAAAAAGTGATTGAACTGAATCCTGATCGCTTAAGTGTATTCAACTACGCTCATTTACCAAGCCGCTTTGCCGGGCAGGCAAAAATCAAAGAGCATATGCTACCGAAGCCCGAAACCAAATTAACAATTCTACAAAAAACTATCGAAATTTTGGGCAATGCGGGTTATAAATTTATTGGAATGGATCATTTTGCCAAACCCGATGATGAACTAGCCATCGCTCAACAAAATGGTGTATTGCATCGTAACTTTCAGGGTTATACTACGCAAGAAGAGTGTGACTTATTAGGCTTAGGCGTGTCAGCAATCAGCCTACTAGGCGATACTTATGCGCAAAACCAAAAAGAACTGAAACATTATTACGCTGAGGTAGACGTACACGGGACAGCGTTGCATAAAGGTTTAACTATGAGCAATGAGGACTGTTTGCGCCGTGATGTCATCAAACAGTTGATTTGTAATTTTAAGCTGGATTATGCTCCGTTTGAACGCCAATACCATATTGATTTTAAAGCACACTTTGCCGAAGACCTTGGGCTACTCACCCCACTAGCTGAGGATGGTTTGGTTGAAATCGATGACAATGGCATTAAAGTGTCTTCCCGAGGAAGATTGTTGATCCGTAATATCTGTATGTGTTTCGATACTTATTCCCGCCAACAAGCACGTAGACAGCAGTTTTCAAGGATTATTTAACTTAATCCTTAACCTGATGATTCCGATTGTACCTGTATCACAAAACGATCGGAATCTAAAATAATTCCAAATTCCGAAATAAGCTGGCTATTGGTTAAAACAATATTTCCTGTTTTCTCTAATAAAATAGGAGCATTGGTATTGTTAAAGTTAACCGACAGACGCATTCCATTATGATACAACTCAAGCTGTAACAGACCGTTTTCAAGTAATCTCAGCGTACGTTGTCCATACGTAATCAGCTCAATATGTTTTTTCCTTAATTCAATCACTTTCTTAACAAAAATAAGCATATCGGCATCTTGTTGTCCCTCATCCCAAGGCATCACACGCCGACAATCGGGATCGCCACCACCTGTCATGCCCACTTCCGTGCCGTAATAAATGCAAGGTGTGCCACAGTGTAAATACATAAAAGCCAACGCTGATTTCACAGCATTTTTATTGCCTTTTGCCACGGTGAGAATGCGTTCGGTGTCGTGGGAGTCCAGCATATTGAACATTACTTCGTTGGTTTGCTGGCGATAAAACATTGCTTGGCTATTTAGGCGATGTTGCAAGGTTTGCGCCGAAATGGTCTTACTTAAAAAATAGTCTTTAATGCTGTTTGCCAGTGGATAATTCATTACGCCGTGAAACTCGTCGCCGTTCAGCCAAGGACGCGCGATGTGCCAGATTTCCCCCAGAATATAAATATCCGGCTTAATTGTTGTCACCGTTTTGTGGAACTCTTTCCAGAATTGGTGATCGATTTCGTTTGCTACGTCCAAACGCCAAGCATCAATGTCAAATTCTTTGATCCAGTAAGCGGCGATGTCCAACAGATATTGTTTTACCTGCGGATTCGCTGTGTTGAGCTTAGGCATTTTCGGGCGGAATGCAAAGGTATCGTAATTCAGTCGAAGATGAATGTCAGGTGTCCATTTGGTTTCGGTATTAACAGGAAAATGATGAATGTGGAACCAATCACGATAAACAGATTGTTCACCGTTTTTAATCACATCCTGCCATTGCGGAGAATGGTTTCCGATATGATTAAACACCGCGTCCAACATCACTTTCATACCACGACGATGAGCTTCCTGCACGAGTTTACGGAAAATGGCTTTGTCACCGAAATGGCGGTCAATTTCAAAGTAATCTATGGTGTCATATTTATGATTACTTGGCGCTTCAAAAATCGGACAGAAGTACAGTCCGTTAATCCCTAATTCCGCCAGGTAATCCAATTTATCCAACACACCGTATAAATCGCCCCCAAAAAAATCTTCATTTGCCGGCGCTGTGTTTGCGTTCCAAGGTAAACTGCCAACGGGTGAAATATTCGGATTGCCGTTGGCAAAGCGTTCCGGAAAAATCTGGTACCAACAGGTATCTTTCACCCAAGCCGGCACTTTTACCCGATCGCTCTCATGTAAATAAGGAATGCGAAAGCCGTTGAGCAACACGCTATATTGCTGTGGCAGGTTTTCCACCACGCCTAAATCGCCAAACAGCACATTTTCACCGTCTTTACCGATCACTTCAAATAAGTACAGCAGCCGACGGTAATCCACCCGTACGTTTGCCAGCCAATAATCGTGCAGATCATCGGCGGCGACTTTACGCATTAACACGCGATACTGGTATTTTCCCGAATCTTCAAAGATCGTGCTGTCACCGTAATGTAACCACACTTGATCCACATCGTCTTTTTTGCTGCGGAATCGAATGTGAATTTCCTCCGCCGTGTAAAGATAGGCGTATTCCGATTCCGCACGATGATACAGCGCTGCTTTTTCCATAAAATAAGACCTTGGTTGACCGATTTATAAATAATTGCGCTTAAATTCCCGTTCTAACCAATGATAGTTAAGTTCGGGAGAATAAAGATGCGGAGAGGTAACAGTTAAACCTGCAACCAACGTACCGTACTTTAAGCAATCATGGATAGATTTTTGATTGAGATTAGCATATAAAAAACCACTAATAAACGCATCTCCTGCACCGTTTGTATCAACCGCTTTGTATTGTGCCAAAATGCCTTCGGCGTAGCGTTGATGATTACTCATTAGGATCTCTGAGCCCAATTTACCGTGAGTACAAACAATAAATTCTTTATTTTTAACCAAGCCAAACATTAAAGAATTGAGTTCAATTTCCGAATGAATGGAATCGGAACTCATAAATAATGCATTGGCATAAGGAATAAATGCTTTATGCCATGGATTTTTACCATCATAATCATGCAAATCCAGCCAAATTTTCCGTTTATGATTTTTCAATAGCGGGAAAAGATGCTTAACGAACTCACAAATATCCAACAAAATAATATCCGCTTCTTCAATTGCATTTTCAAAAGGTGATAAGTCAAAATCCTGATTTGCTTGCCCTACATGCGTATAAATACTGATTCGTTTACCCTGTGCGTCCATTAAATTGGTATGCATTTCGGTATTTTTTTGATCTTTAATGTAAAAGAAGCGCAGGTTTTCAGCATTCAAAGCCTCGTCAATATGCTTGCCCGCTTCATCATCAGCAAATTTAGTAGCTAAAGTAACATCTAGCCCCAGTTTATGCAGATTAATTGCTTTTCCTGCCGCTGTACCACCTAAAACCTGTTTATACGCGCCGGCAAATAGTGTCATTGGCTTATCGGGAAATTCATCCACATGAATTATGGTATCCCAGGATGTTGTTCCGATAACAAGTATTTTAGTCATTATCTCTCCTAAAATTTACCCGAATTTTTGACCGCACTTTTACGTCGGCATTTAGCCCTTACGTTTAGCATTTACCTCTTTCAGCAATTTCTGAATGTCTTGAGCGGAAAAAATCGCGTCGGTGTTTTGCGTTAAACGGCGGCGCCAGTTAGCGTATTCCATACTGGTGCCCGGAATATTGACCGGTTCGGTCATATCCAGCCAGTCTTCCGGTTGGAAGCCAAATAGGGCGCTGCTGACATCGGCGACATAGGTTTGCAATTGATGGGTAAATTTTTTTGTGACAACGGAAGACAAGGTTTCATCAATACCTTTATCCACTTTAATGCCGTTTTCGCTAAGGCGTGCCAAGATTTTTTCTTTGGCATCAATTCGGCTATTTCTCAATATTTGCAAGATTTTTGGATTCGGATACACGCCATATTTTTGTCCCAATTCAAAATCATAACCGCGCCAATAACCGTTAATGGTTGGCAAATCATGGGTGCTTAACGTAGTCATCGCCTGATATGGATACTCTTGTAGATTGTGACTTTGTCCTTGTTGATCGAATTCAAAGTAGAAAATTTTATAAGACAAAATGCCTGCATTTTTGAGTTTGCTGACGATTTCTTTAGGTACTGTGCCTAAATCTTCACCGATAATCAAACAGTGGTGGCGTTGGCTTTCCAAAGCCAAAATCGCAATTAAATCGTCCACCGGATAACGCACATAAGCGCCGTTTGCCGGGCAATCGCCTTTTGGAATCCACCAGAGACGTAACAACGACATAATATGATCGATGCGTAATGCGCCGCAGTGTTTCATGTTGGCGCGAATCAAATCAATGAACGGTTGGTATGCGCGCTGTTTCAGTATATGAGGATTCATCGGCGTTAAGCCCCAATTTTGACCTTGTGGGCCGAGAATATCCGGTGGCGCACCCACAGAAGCGCGCAGACAATACAGTTCTTTATCATTCCAGGTTTCCGAACCGCTACCGGTGACGCCAACCGCTAAATCACGATACATACCAATTGTCATTTGCTGTGCTTTGCATAAGGCATCGCATTCAGCAAGCTGTCGGTCGGCACAGAATTGTAACCATGCATAGAATTCAATTTCTTCGCCATATTGATGGCGGAATTGGGCGACCGTTTCGGAATGGTAGTCGCGGAACTGCGGTGCCCAAAAATCCCAACCCCATTGTTCCGCATAACGGCTACTTAAATGGGCGTGTAATGCATCGAAGGTGGCTTGCACCTGTAAACTTTCACCGCCCTCGCGTACGAAATCGGCAAAGACTTGCTGTGAAAGTGCGGTCGAATTTTGCTTAAATTCGTCAAACGCAAAACGCAATCCTTTCAATTTTAACGGAAGCACTTTTCCATAATTCACCCATTCGGCAGCACGCAAATTACTTAATTGGTGTTGCACTTCCGCGGAAGCAAACCATTTTTGTGCACTGTCGCTTTGTTGGAATTCGGGCAGTTGATTCACATCAATGTAAATCACATTCAGCCATTTGCGCGAAGAGGGACTGTATGGACTGGCACCGTCAGGATTTGCCGGGAAGAGCGCATGAATTGGATTTAAACCTAAAAAATCCGCTTGATAAGGCGCTAATTCCTGTAGAAATTGTTTGAGATCACCAAAATCACCCACGCCCCAGTTTTGCGCCGATTTCAAGGTGTAAAGCTGAATAAAGGAACCCCACAATTTTTTGCCTTGTTCTAGTTCTTGTGGCTGATAACAACGTTGCGGTGCCACAATAATGCGACATTCCACGGTTTTTTTATGACCGAAAAGCGTTAAATCATGATAGCCGAGCGGCAAATCCCGTGGTAGTTCAATATGATTTTTCTTCACTCTGCCTTCAAGAATCTCTCCGGAATTTTCCAAACGCAGTTGCCATTTCCCTAACCATGGATGTTTTTTATCGGAGGTCGTTAACGGCAAAAAGTGCGGTTGATTTTGATAGAGAATTTTCACCGGCGGCAAGGGGTTAGTGCGGCTACGAAGGTGACCGTCAAAGGTTGCCAACAAGGCTTGCTTGATGTGTAACGGCGCACGTATTTTTGAACCGCGCTCATCAAAAAAATAAGGCATGATGCCTGCTTGGTCGAAGGATTTTTCTTTGATAGACATAAGGATTCCTAAAGGATTTTCTTATTTTTCGGCTAGTCGGTGGTGCGCATCTTCCGATACGCATCGTTTGTTATTTAGCTGAAGGCACGCGTCAGAAGACGCGCGCCATCAATTATCATCAATTCACTAAAAAGTGCGGTTACTTTTTCAGCCAAATTCGTTGTTGATAGTCACGAATTGAGCGGTCTGAACTGAACGTGCCAAGGCGTGCGGTATTTAAAATTGCACTGCGTAACCAAGCGTCTTGATTCAAATAGGCTTCGCCGACTTTTTGTTGTGCTTTCACATAGCTGTCAAAGTCTGCTAACACTAAGAACGGATCGTGTTTTAACAAGCTGTCCAGCATCAGTTTGAACATGTGTTTGTCGCCGTGGCAAACTTTGTCTTTGGTTAAGAAATCCATGGCATTTTTCAACACAGGATCACGTTTGTAGTAATCACGCGGTTTATAGCCTTTTGCCAATAATTTACGCACGCTTTCTACTGTATGACCGAAAATAAACACGTTTTCTTCGCCCACCATCTCGGCAATTTCTACGTTAGCGCCGTCCAGCGTACCTAGTGTCAAAGCACCGTTTAAGGCTAATTTCATATTACCGGTACCGGAGGCTTCTTTCCCTGCCATGGAAATTTGCTCAGATACATCTGCAGCCGGAATGATTTTTTCTGCCAAGCTGACGCGATAATCCGGCAGGAATGCCACTTGCAGGCGATCTTTCATGGCTTTGTCGTTATTGATCACATCCGCCACGTTGTTGATGGCGTGAATGATGTTTTTCGCCAAATAATAACCCGGTGCCGCTTTGCCTGCAAAAACAAACACGCGCGGTGTGTAATCCTGATTCGGATTGGCCTTTAATGATTGGTAAGTAGCGATAATGTTCAACAGGTTCAAATGTTGACGTTTATATTCGTGGAAACGTTTAATTTGAATGTCGAAAATCGCATCGGTATTGACGGTAAAGCCCAACGTGCGTTGAATTTCATCGGCTAACACAACCTTGTTGTGGTGTTTAATAGCGCGATATTCTTCACGGAACGCGGCATCATCCACAAATTTTTCCACGCCTTTGAGTAATTCCAGATCTTTCGTCCAGTCTTTTTTCAGGGTTTTATCCAACAACGCGCTTAATTTCGGGTTAGCTTGTTGGATCCAACGGCGTGGTGTAATACCGTTGGTCACGTTACAGAATTTGGTTGGGAATAATTTGTGGTATTCCGGGAATAAATCGCTGACCACTAAATCTGAGTGGATTTGCGCGACGCCATTAACTTTGAAGCAAGTCACCACGCATAAATTTGCCATGCGCACGCGATAATCGAATAGAATCGCCAGTTTTTCCCACACTTTCGGATCCGCGCCGAATTCTGACCGCACTTTTTCGTGGAAGAGGTTGTTAATTTTTTCCACGATTTGGAAATGGCGTGGTAATAATTGTTTAAATAAACGTTGATCCCATTGTTCTAAGGCTTCAGGTAACAAGGTGTGATTGGTGTAAGCGAACGTATGGGAGCAAATTTCCCAGGCTTCATCCCAGCTCAAATCATATTCATCTAACAATACGCGCATTAATTCCGGAATAGCCAGCGTCGGGTGGGTGTCGTTCAACTGAATGACTTGATATTTCGCAAAGTCTTTCAAGGCGTGACCTTCGGCAAAATGGCGTGCCAAAATGTCGGCGACGGAGCAGGCGCAATGGAAATATTGCTGCATTAAGCGCAATTTTTGTCCGGCTTTGTGGTTGTCGTTCGGGTATAACACTTGGGTAAGTGCGGTGGCATTGACAATCGTTTTATCGGCGTTGAGGAATTTTCCATCGTTAAATAACGCCAAATCGAAAGATTGCTCGCTGTCTGCCTGCCATAAGCGAAGCGGTTGGATAACCTCATTCTTATAACCGACAATCGGCAAGTCAAAGACTTTGCCTTGGATGGTCAGTTTCGGCTCCCATGCGTATTTATCGCCTTTAATTAGCTTAATTTTACCGCCAAAGCCGATATTTTGCGTTTTAGATGGGTTGTAACGATGCCACGGGTAGCTGTTGCGTGACCACAGATCGGCACATTCTTTTTGCATACCGTCTTCAAAGGATTGTTTAAATAAACCGTATTGATAGTGTAAGCCGTACCCCGTAGCGTTTTGTCCAAGGGTTGCCATGGAGTCTAAGAAACAAGCGGCCAAGCGACCTAAACCGCCGTTACCTAACGCCGGATCACGCTCTTGTTCCAACACATCTACCAACTCCACATCATAATTTGCCAAATAAGCTTTGATAGCGTCGTAATAGCCTAAATTCATCAGATTATTGCCTGTGAGTCGGCCGATTAAGAATTCCATGGAAAGATAATTGACATGGCGACCGCTTTTTTTCGCGGCAGGTTTGCCATAAGCCAGTTCAAGCGTACCTTCGGCGATGACGCGATACCACTGTTCTAATGTGAATTGTTTAGGGGATTGTACGTCAAAATAACGGCAATATTTTTGTGTTATTACGTCAAATGCCGTATTATGCATGGGTGATTTAGACATTAAAGAAAACTCCTAATACAATAATTAAAATTTCTTGGATTCATTATGTTTAACCGAACAAAAATCAAATCCTCCTTATTATAATATTGTTAGTATGACAGTAAGGAAGTAATCGGACGACAAAAAGAGGAGAGTTCATCCTCTTCTAAACTAAATTGAAAAAACAGTAATTATGTTAATCCCATCAAAATTAATCTGTTCTTATCGCTTGCCGAACAGTATTCGACGCGAGCGCTTATGTCAATTACTTGATAAATCTGATCTCTACCCTCTGGTACTGGTTAATGCCCCGGCAGGTTACGGTAAAACCACACTGATTTCACAATGGGTGGCAACACAACAAAATGTAGGTTGGTATTCGTTGGATGAAAGCGATAATAAAACAGAACGTTTCGCCGCTTACTTCAGCGCAGCATTATCGAATGCCATAGAATCCAAAGCACAGGCGATAGACGAAGATTCGATTAACTTACAAGCAAATCTGCTGACTTCGCTAAACCAGTTATTACTGAAAGTTTCTCAGTTCAAACAGCATTTTTACGTCATTATTGATGACTATCATCTGATTGAAAATGAAGAAATTCACGATGCGCTGAAATACTGGATTAAGCATCAACCGGAAAATATGACTTTGATTCTCATCTCACGTTCCGTTCCGCCATTAGGCATTGCAAGTCTGCGGGTACAAGAACAATTGTTGGAAATCGACATGCATCAGTTACCGTTTAATCATCAGGAATCGGTGGCATTTTTCCAGTCCCGTTTAGGTAGTGAACTGGCAGAAAAGGATATAATTGCGTTATGCGATGAAGTTGAAGGTTGGCCGACAGCACTACAGTTGATTAGCTTATCAGCCAAACAAGCAATAACTAAAAATCCGGAAAGTGTCACTTCACCTTTGCAGGACACCGCTAGACGTTTGGCAAAATCCAATAATTTCCATATTAACGAATATTTAAATGACGAAGTGCTGAATCGTGTAGATAACGAAACTCGATTATTTGTATTACGCTGTTCCATTTTACGTTCAATGAATGAAGAATTGGTACAGCAGGTAACAGGGTTACCGAGCAGTGGTAAAAAATTGGAAGAATTAGAAAAACAAGGGCTGTTTTTGCAACAAATGGATTCGGAAGACCACTGGTGGCGCTTTCATCCGCTATTCGCTTCGTTTTTATCTCATTGTCGCGAAAGCGAACTACATGGTGAATTAGAACAATTGCATCGGCAGGCGGCACAAACCTGGCTGAAACTCGGTTACACCACGGAAGCCCTGTATCACGCAATGCAGTTGGCCGATAACAGCACATTATTAATGATTTTACAGCAAAACGGTTGGACCTTATTCCATCAAGGCGAACTGAAATTATTGGAAGAAAGTCTGAATTGCATTGATGAAGCCACGCTGATGCAACAGCCAAATTTAGTCTTGCTAAAAGCTTGGCTGGCACAAAGCCAACATCGCCATACGGAAGTAAATGGAATTTTGGCACATTTTTCTACCGCACTTTCAGAGCTAAGCAAGGAATCACAGGCAGAATTTGATGTATTACGGGCGCAGGTAGCGATTAATCAAGGCGATGAAGACAGCGCTCTTTCTCTTGCCTCTAAGGCATTGGATGAACTGCCGGAGAGTTTTTATTATGCGCAAATTGTGGCCACTTCCGTTATCGGTGAAGCATTGCACTGCCACGGTAATCTCACCGAGGCGTTAAGTATGTTGCAAAGTGTGGAAAAAACCGCTCGCTATTATCACACTTATCACAACATTCTGTGGTCTTTAATTCAACAATCTGAAATTTTGATGGCGCAGGGATTTTTGCAAGCCGCTTATGACATGCTGGATAAAGCCGGTCAATTTGTAAAAGAAAATCACCTGCAAAAAGTGCCGATGTATGAATTTTTGCTGCGTTTAAAAGGCCAAATCTTATGGGAATGGTATAACCTCGACAAAGCAGAGGCCATGGCAAATGCCGGAATGGACGTGCTACAAAAAACCGAGGATAAACTACAATGCTTGGCTTTACTGAGCAAAATTTCCTTGGTACGCGGTGATTTGGACAACGCATCCCGCCTGTTGGAGGAAATTGTACAAATACAGCAGCAAAGCACTCAAACCTATCATCATGACTGGCTGGCAAACACGGATCAAGCCAAACTATTTTTATGGCAAATGACGAATAATGTAGATGCCGCTCGTGCTTGGTTGGTGCAAAGTCGACAGCCGAATACAGATAAAAATCATTTTTCCCAAGTGCAATGGCGTAATATCGTGCGTGCTCAAATGCTAATCGGTGAATTTGAAGCCGCAGGGCAAATTTTGGATCGGTTAATCCACACTTCAACGGAGTTACACTTCACCTGTGATCTCAATCGAGCCTTGATTTTGCGTAACCGTTGGCACTTTTTGCAAGGCAATAAGGAAGAAGCGCAACAGGCACTGATCGAAGCATTGCGCCTAACCCGCCAGACCAATTTCATCAGCGCCTTTGTAATTGAAGGAGAAAGCATGGCGCAACAAATTCGTCAGCTACTCCAATTAAACGTGCTGGACGAATTAGCATTACACAAAGCACAATTCATTCTGCGTAACATTAATCAATATTATCGCCATAAATTTGCCCATTTCGACGAACAATTCGTCAACAAGCTATTGGCAACACCTGAAGTGCCGGAATTACTCCGGATCAGCCCGCTGACTCAGCGCGAATGGCAGGTATTAGGGCTAATATACTCGGGCTACAGTAATGAACAGATTTCCGATGAATTACAGGTTGCAACCACTACGATCAAAACCCATATTCGTAATCTATATCAAAAAATCGGTGTGGCCAACCGAACAGAAGCCATTACTTACACAAGGGATTTATTAAAATTGATGGGATACAACTAGCCGTATTCAACGTAAACAAAAGTGCGGTCGATATTTCTGGTATTTTTTTGACCGCACTTTTTTCTATTGACCACATTCCTTCCTGAAGCCTCCACAATTTCAGCACGATTTCACTTGTTTTTCCATAAACAGCAAAATCAAAAACTTACGTTGATGTTCGTTATAATTACACGATTATACGTATATGTCCCTGATAAACAGTTTTTGCAAAACGCTCTAAAAATTGACCGCACTTTAAAAACGGCTCATTCCGTGATTAGTATCATTAATTTGATTAACAAAAAGTCATTCACTAGTGTGGATTTTCCCGATCTGCATTTTATTTTATCAGAACAGCCATATTCCTCTTTTGGTATAGCAATGCGAACCGATAATCAATCTTTAGAAGAGCTAACTAAACTAGCGCTGTTCGACACCCAAAGCAAAATCAGATCTCATTCTGCTGCTCAAGAGTGGTCCCATTTTTCCTAAATATCCTGCTTCAATATTTACCAAAACACTCAACTTTGTTACAATTCTTAATCTAATTGAAATCTATTATCAATTAAGTTGCACCCTGATTTTTTATCATCGCTAAGGATACAAAATGCCCGTATTATTTGATTTTTTGAAACATTATATTGATTACATTATTCTCGGCTTATTAGCCGTGATGAGCTTTATTATGGTTTGGTTTGTAATTGAACGCTTTATTTTTCTGAATAAAGTCAAAGTATCTTCTTATCATAATATTCATGAGCTGGATATTGATTTGAACCGCCATTTAACCATTATTTCCACTATCGGAGTGAATGCGCCCTATATCGGATTATTAGGGACAGTAATTGGGATTTTATTAACATTTTACGATTTAGGAAATTCATCGGGGGATATTGATGCGGCGGCAATTATGTTGCATTTATCTCTTGCCTTAAAAGCCACCGCAGTCGGGATTTTGGTCGCGATTCCATCGATGGTGTTTTATAGCGCATTAGGACGCAAAGTGGAAGTTAATCGTTTAAAATGGAAGGCCTTAAACAGTCAAAAAAATGTGGGTGAATAATGAAAAAATTTGATGAAATCAACATTATTCCGTTTATCGATATTATGTTGGTGCTATTAGCAATAGTGTTGATTACTGCGTCTTTTATTTCGCAAGGTAAAATTCAGGTAAACGTGCCGAAAGCGTCCTCTACAGTCGCCTTCAAATCCGATGATTTAGCCAAATTATTGACCGTTACAGAAACGGGGGAACTCTATTTTAATGATAAGCCGATTACTAAAGAAGCTTTGGAAAACGAAATTGCGACTTGGGCAAAGGATCAAAAAGTCACCCTAAAAGTAGATGCTAAATCTTCTTTTCAAGACTTTGTTTCTATTACCGATTTAATGGCAAAAAACGAAATTAAAAATGTCGCTATTGTGACAATGAAAGAAAAAGGCGATTAGTATGAAAAATCCGATCGCGTCCTGGCTGGGTTTTTGTGGTTCCTTTATATTCCATGCGGGGCTTTTTGCCATATTGTTTTTTGCATTGCGAACTGATGACAGTGCGAATGGGCATAGAGGTGCCATGATTGATACCAATATTTCGATGGAAATGATGATGGCGACTGTGGCAGAAGAATCGCCACCACCTCCACCCGAACCTGAACCGGTGAAAGCGCCTGAACCTAAAGCTAAAGAGGAAATCGCCGATCCGACACTTAAACCTGAACAACCTAAACCTGAAAAACCGAAGGAAAAAGAAAAGCCGAAAGAGAAACCTAAAGAAAAACCAAAGGAAAAACCGAAAGAAAAACCTAAAGCCAAACCTAAGGAAACTCCTCCTGTTCAGGCTCAACCATTTGCTGTGAAAGCCGAGAAAACTGTAATAGGAAACGCTTCGGTGAATTCACAATTAACTACTACGGGCAACACCACAACAACTAACCCAAATTTGGTTGGTAGTGGCAACAGTTCCGATGAAGCAGCTGCTTATCGCAGTGCATTGCGACGTGAAATTGAACGCCATAAACGTTATCCGCAACGCGCCAAATTGATGCGTAAGCAAGGCATTGTGACAGTTGCGTTTAATATCGCTGCCGATGGTTCTCTTAGCGGAGCAACAGTGGTAAAAAGTTCAGGCTCGGATGATTTGGATAACGCCGCGCTCAGTGCTGTAAACGCGGCACGATCGATTGGAGCAAAACCGGCAGGAATAGCCAATTCCGTCAGCGTACCGATTAGTTTTACTATTCAATAATCCTACCCTGTTCACTAAAACATAGGGGATAAAATAAAACTATAGAAAAATCCGAGTATTATGTAGCAGTTGCATAAAGACCGAAAATTGACTGATTTACCGCATAAATTTGAATGCCTTTCCTAGTAAAAACTGTGAAGGGCATTTATTTTTCCTTTTCTCTGAATCAAAGATATGGCTAATCTTTTCAACCTTTATTCAGATAAGATAATTTAATGATTTTCTATCAGAGTATATCGTAGTCTATATAGTTTTATGTAGTGAGCAACATTTCATTGTATTTTATTTGCTCTTCTAGACATTTGAAGTAGTTTTGTGAGATTTCTTCGGGGAAAAAGCTCGTTCTTCGAACAATTTACCTTCGCGATGAGATTGTCTTGCCAATAACCAATCCATTCTTTGAGTGGTAGAAGCCTTATGCCGGTCGTACGTGAAAAAAAGACATGACAGGGGAAGTCAATTTTATTGATGATTCAGTTAATTGAAGAAAAATATTAAGGGTCATAGAACTATTAATTATGAGCAATTTAACTTATTAGACGTCAGAAATAAGTAGATTTTAATTGCAATAGCTAGTAGTAAAATTCGAGAAGAGATTACCTCTTTGGAGTGTTTTTTGCTTCATCGCATAATTATGGATAATGTTGAAATTGATGAGTGTGTGCTATTAGCTCATTTGTTACTATTGATTCGGATGATAAAATAGGAATCAATTTTCATGCTAATTTATATAGTTATGTTGAACACAATTGTATTATAGGAAATTACATAACTTTTGCTTCCGAAGTTAAATACAATGGAAATATTAGGATTGCCGATCATGTATATATTGTTGTAGGCAATCCGGCAAAGAAACTAATAAAATTAAAATTATATAAGGACGAAAAATGCTAAATACCAATTTAGAGCCTTGGCCTTCATTCACTCAAGAAGAGGCTGATGCTGTATCAAAAGTTATCCTTTCAAATAAAGTCAATTATTGGACCGGCCGGGAGTGTCGAGAATTTGAGAGAGAATTTGCTGAATTTACGCAAACTCGATATGCTGTAGCTCTAAGCAATGGTACTGTAGCTTTAGATGTTGCATTAAAAGCTCTTGAAATTGGTAATGGCGATGATGTTATCGTGACGTCACGTACATTCCTTGCTTCCGCAAGCTCAATTGTAACTGCAGGAGCTAATCCGATTTTTGCAGATGTTGAACTAGATTCTCAAAATATCTCTCGCAATACAATTGAAGCAGTCTTAACCCCTAACACAAAAGCTATTATTTGTGTTCATTTGGCAGGATTAATGTGCGACATGGATCCGATTATGGATTTAGCACAAGAAAAAGGATTGTATGTCATTGAAGATTGTGCCCAAGCACATGGAGCAATGTATAAAGGAAGATCTGCCGGCTCAATTGGCCACATTGGAGCCTGGTCGTTCTGTCAAGATAAAATCATGACAACAGGCGGAGAAGGCGGAATGGTAACTACCAATGACGAAGAGTTGTGGGGTAAAATGTGGTCTTATAAAGATCATGGAAAAAATTTTGATTCCGTCTATAACAAGCAACATCCTCCCGGTTTTCTCTGGGTACATGACTCATTTGGTACAAATTGGAGGATGATGGAAATACAGGCAGTTATCGGACGTATTCAGCTAAAACGAATGCCGGAATGGAAACAAAAACGAAACAAAAATATGGACAGAATTTTATCCGCATTTGAGGGAACACCATATTTTACAGTATTTAAACCCTCTTCCGATTATGTTCATGCCGCTTACAAATGCTATGTACGGGTAAATGTTGATAAATTACCGGCTAATTGGTCTCGAAATCGTATTATGCAAGTCATTAATGAACAGGGTATACCTTGTTATAGCGGATCTTGTTCTGAGATTTATTTAGAAAAGGCTTTCGATAATACGCCTTGGCGTCCTGAAGTTCGTTTGCCAAATGCAAAAAAACTTGGCGAAAGTAGTTTAATGTTTTTAGTTCACCCGACGCTGAGTGACGAAAGTTTAGAAAAAACCTGCTCTGCAATAAAATATATAATAGGGAAATTATCAGAACAATAAGGTCTTAAAATCGTTATGAAATCTCTAATTGCCAGATTAATTGTGGTTTTAAGATGGATAAAGTTAAGTGGCTTAATGCTACTTGATTTTCCCTGTATTATTTTGGATATGTTGCAAGTTTAAAAGGTAATCCCGGTTCTTACCTATTATTATCAAAAATTGATGAAATGACGGCTATCGGCGATCTGCAAAAAATATTTCTGTTAATGAAAAAGGCAAGCAAACCGGCATCGTTGAATTGCAACTAAATAGAGATTACATCAGAAATATACTGTGCAGTTACTTCATAACCATTATAGATTAATTTTGATATATGTATTAAAAATAGTGTCTCAGGACACTATTTTTGTTTTATAAATAAGCAGATAAATTCGACCGGGGTTTACATCTAGAAATTTTTTGTTATAATCCACCCCGAATTGAAAGCGGTATTTACCGATAAAAAAGGCGTGTTAGCAAAGCGGTTATGCACTGGATTGCAAATCCATGTAGCTCGGTTCGACTCCGGGACACGCCTCCATTTAATTCGTTTAAATATTTTATAACAGTCGCGAAAGCGGCTTTTTTATTGACTATTTATCTCTTCACTCTTAACGCACCCACGTTTAATTAAGAATCAGATCTATCAGCGAAACTACCGGAATTAAAGAAATACCCGGCGTACAAAAAGTGCGGTTCATTTTTTAACTGTTTTCTTTATTATCTTTGTCGGATGTTTTCCAAGTTTCTTTATTGATTACTTCTTCCAAGGTCTCTTCAGAAATATCACCTAACAACGCCGCATAACGCATGGTTTTCGGGTTTGACTCAAGGGCTATTTTAATTGCCATCGTCAGTGGAACGGAAAGCAACATTCCTACCGTGCCGAGTAACCATCCCCAAAACAATAATGATAAAAACACGATCAAAGTGGAAAGCCCCAGAGTTTTTCCCATTAATCTCGGTTCTACGATATTGCCGATAACCATATTAATAGAGATAACGCCAAGCGCAACACCAAAGCCGGTAGAGAATCCGTTTAACAACAGAGCCTGTAAAATAATCGGAATTGCTGCAACAATTGAACCAATATTCGGAATATAATTAAATAAAAAACTGAGTGTTGCCCATAACACTGCATATTGTACGCCCATCAATTCCAACAGAATATACACGCAAACACCTGTTGCCAAACTGACTACAGTTTTAATGCCAAGATAACGGATTATCCCCTCTAGCACGAGATCTAAATTACGCTCTTCCTCTTTTATATTCAACAGGTTCTCGCTGAACACAAGCGCAAATTTATGTTTAGCCGTAGGTGCTTCCAGTAACATAAAAATCACAACCAGAATCAATACAAAAGCGTTAGAAACTACATTGGAGAAATTAACCAGTAAACTTCTGGCAAAATTCATTACTATGCTTGGATCAAATTTTTCTGAAATTACTTCACGCTCAATGGAAAATGGAATGTTCCATCTCTTCGCCAATGTGGAAATATCGGTTAAACGCTCTGCCAATAGAATTTTATATTGTGGCATAGACTGATTAAATTCCCGAATCGAATTGTTAATCAGCCCAAATAAAAAGAAGAAAACCAATAAAATCAATAAAAATAACAAAGTAATTGCCAGCCAATGCGGTATCTTACGATTGGTCATAAACTTAATTAGCGGAGAACAAATAATTGCAATAAACAAGGCTAATAAAAAAGGAACAACAATCTCGCCCGACAATTTTATTCCCGCCAAAATAATAACGGTTGCCGCAAATCCTACCAAAACTTGGTTTAACGAAGTATTTCTAATCATAAAATCCACTGCGCTTTATTTTTTATATTTAGCATGATAATCTTTTTTCAGCTCTTGCAATTTTCGGCTTAGCATTCTTGCTTCTTCCAATTTGCCTGCTTGGGCAAGTTGTTCGATCTGTGCGACCACATCAATAAAATGTTGCATTCCCTGCTGGTAACCTTTAAGTTCTGCTTCAGTTACACTTGAAGGTTTAATTTTCATTGCCTCAACGGAAATTTCGCGCAATGATTTCGCGGCCTTCAGAAAATCTTCTGTATTGGTTGCACGCGCCAAATCATTAGTGTAACGGTTCATTAATTGCATTTCGGAACGTACATCGGAAGGTTCACCACAAGCGGAAATCGTCAATACTGCCAATAGAATGCTAAAAAAATAATAAAATTTTCTCATAAAATCCTCAAAAGTGCGGTCAAAAAAATCGGTATTTTTCGACCCTAAATTTATCATGCTATTTAAGATGTTCAAACTATCTGGGGCTAAATTGCCTCTTCGTTTTCTTCTCCTGTACGAATGCGGATAACACGTTCCACCTCATACACAAAAATTTTACCATCACCGATTTTTCCTGTTTGCGCAGTTTCTACAATAGCATTAATACATTGCTCCAGCTGTTCATCAAGTACAATAATTTCAATTTTGACTTTTGGCAGGAAATCCACCATATATTCCGCACCGCGATATAGCTCCGTATGTCCTTTTTGCCGCCCAAAACCACGCACTTCGGTTACCGTCATACCACTAATTCCAATATCGGATAAGGCTTCACGTACATCATCTAATTTAAAAGGTTTAATAATCGCCTCAATTTTTTTCATTATCTTTTCCTTATTAACAATAATCCATTAGCCAAACATTTTTTTACCAAAGAAAAATATCGCCAGCCCAAATGCGATGATTAAAAAACCAATCAACTGCCACATATTAATCGGACGCGCAGTCATCCCTAGTAAACCAAAATGGTCAATAACCGTAGCAGCAATCAATTGCCCCACAATAATAAAAAACAACATATTAGTTACGCCGATTTTAGGAGCGAGAAAAATTGTTGTAAAAACAACCAAAGCACCGAGAGGCCCACCAATTAATTTCCACCAAGGCTGCTTAG
The DNA here is from genome assembly GCA_905373425.1 of uncultured Mesocricetibacter sp. Lineage (GTDB taxonomy): Bacteria > Pseudomonadota > Gammaproteobacteria > Enterobacterales > Pasteurellaceae > CAJPST01. Next base: position 189 of record CAJPST010000013.1, on the reverse strand, counting down.
GAATGTGCTGCCATGCCGATACTAAATCCGCTTTCCACAAACAAATACAGAGTAACGCGAGCGTCCCTGTCAGAAAAGAAATGAACGCTGCAACCACCGGCTGACCAACCAAAGAATGCGCTAACTGACTATTTATCGCTGCTTGTGTCGCTAAGGCAAAACCCGCACATAATGCAATTAAAATAAATG